>CALXSX010000001.1 GCA_944391265.1 uncultured Clostridia bacterium
AGCCAGAGGCACAGCTATATCCACAACAAACGCCATCCGGAGGATATCAAATACAAGCATCCGCTGCTTGAAAACATACTGAATGTGACGTACGGATTTATGGTTTATCAGGAGCAGGTTCTTGAAATAGTCAGGACGCTTGCCGGGTATTCGCTCGGAAAAGCCGATTCAATGAGGCGTGTTATCAGCAAAAAAAAGGTCGACAAAATGGAAATCGAAAGGAAAAATTTCATATACGGCCTCGATGATGAAAACGGGAACATAATAATCGAGGGCTGCGTAAGACGGGGGATTCCTGAGGAGACAGCAAAATCAATTTTTGATGAGATAAGCGATTTTGCAAACTATGCCTTTAACAAGTCGCATGCCGCAGCTTATGCTGTCGTGGCATACAGAACGGCATACCTTAAGACATTTTACCCTTGTGAATTTATGGCGGCGCTGATTTCAAGCATAGACGACCAGGATAAGATAAATACGTATATAGAAAATTGCCGGGAGATGGGCATAGACAGGCTTCCTCCCGATATAAACGAAAGCACAGACACCTTTACTGTGAGCGGCGGGAACATCAGGTTTGGGCTTTCAGCTGTAAAAAATGTCGGAAGTGCAATGATTCAAAAGGTGGTTGCTGAGAGGAACAGGGGTGGAAAATTTAAGAGCTTTTCTGATTTCCTGGAAAGAATGTCGGGCGATGTTTTGAACAAGAGGGCTCTCGAATCGCTTATTAAATGCGGTGCATTTGATTCCATGGGCATAAAACGAAGCCAGCTTATGCAGGTTTATGAATTTGCACTTGACGGGATTTCAAATTCCAAGAAGAACAATATTGACGGTCAGATTTCCCTGTTTGACATGGCCGATGAAGAAACCGGTTTTGATATTGAATATCCGGATGTTAAGGAGTTTGATAAAAAAGAGCTGCTCGCAATGGAAAAGGAAATGACGGGAATATATTTTTCCGGCCATCCGCTTGACGGATACGCTGATAAAATAAAAAGACTGAATTCTCTTAATATAAGCAGAATACTTTCATCTGCAGAGCGTGACGAAAATGGAGAATATCACGCTGTTTTAGGCGGTGTAAGCGACGGCGATGAGGTTACGGTCTGCGCTATAATAACTGAGAAGAAGATAAAGGCCACCAAGTCCGGAGCACAGATGGCGTTTATTCAAATTGAGGACACGTCCGGGTCGGTTGAGTGTATAATCTTTCCTAAAATATTTAAGGAACATTTTGCACTGACAGATGTGGGCGCTATTGTAAAAATCACGGCAAAGGCGAGTATCAGAACGGACGAGGAGCCAAAGCTTATATGCAAGGACATTGTTTTCCTCGACGACGTCAAATTGCCCGAGGTGAAAAAAATTTTTATAAGGCTTGAAAGCGAAGCCGCCTTTTCGCGCTCGGGTCTTGAAGAAATTATCAGCTCAAACAGGGGCAGCGTTCCGACCGTGCTTTTCTTTCAGAACGAAAAAAAATACTTTGGAACACCTGTTCAGCTGTCCACGGACGGGAGCAAAGAGGTGATAGAAAAACTCCAAAATGAGTATGGAGCAGATAACATCGTTGCTAAATAGTGAAAATAACTAAAAACATTTGTTTTTGAATAAAAAATTGTATGTAATTGCTATTGATTTTTTGTATTTAATAGTATAGAATAGTTATAATCAGGGTATTAGGCGCAGACGCTGAACTATGATTGTATCGGGACTGCGTTTTAAGCATCCGTATGTTTGAAAGGAAAGATAATGTAAATGGATGATTACGGAGAATTCAGCGACTATATCGTTATACAGGCGCTTGAGGACGGCGTGACAATTATCGGCCTTACGAGAGGGCGTGACACGAGGTTTCATCACACTGAAAAGCTTGATTCCGGAGAGGTTTATATAGCTCAGTTTACCGAGATGACCTCTGCAATGAAGATCCGGGGCAAGGCAAATATATTTACTAAGCACGGAGTTGTTAAAACTGTTGAATGAGGAGAAATGACTTATGTGGGTAGTTATATATCTTGCCAAGGGTAAGAGCACTGTTGACGGGATAAGGGATTTGCTCGAGAAAAATGACATTCTCGTTATGGTGAGAAAAAAGACCGATGAATCTGATGATGATTTGGCTTTTTATGAAATACTCGTACCTCAGACAGAACTGGAGGCCGGTCAGAACCTGATTATAGAAAACATAGGTTGATGTGAACTTGTATATGTTATTGTTGGAGAGAGAGATAACATTCAAACGAGGGGACTGGTTATTTTGAAAAAGAACATAAAGACAATCGGTGTCTTGACGAGCGGCGGCGATGCACCCGGAATGAACGCCGCTATACGTGCCGTTGTAAGAACAGGAGCTTATTACGGTCTTAAGGTCATGGGCGTGAAAAGAGGATACAACGGTCTCATAAACGGAGATTTTATTGAAATGCCGCCGAGGAGCGTTTCTGATATTCTTCAAAGGGGCGGAACTATACTTCAGACAGCGCGCTGCCTTGATTTTAAGACGCCTGAGGGTGTAAAAAAGGCATATGATATAGCAAAGGTGTTTGGTCTTGACGGCCTTATAGTCATAGGCGGTGACGGTTCATTCCGCGGAGCGAAGGATCTTTGCGAGATTGGTCTCCCGACGATTGCGCTTCCCGGGACCATTGATAATGATATAAATTGCAGTGAATACACCGTTGGGTATGACACTTGCCTTAATACTGTAATCGATGCCGTTGACAAGATACGTGATACGGCTGCGAGCCATGAAAGATGCTCTGTAGTTGAGGTTATGGGAAGAGGAGCAGGTTACATAGCTATAAATGCAGCTATTGCCTGCGGTGCTGACGTTGTTCTTGTTCCAGAATCAAAATGGAGCTTCGACGATGACGTACTTCGCCCTATACTTGAAAGTAAGTCAAGAGGTAAAAAGCATAGCATAATTATAGTTGCCGAGGGTATAGGCGGTGTTATAGAAATAGCTAAAGAAATACAGGAGAAAACCGGTATTGAATCAAGAGCTACTATACTCGGTCATGTTCAGAGAGGCGGCAGTCCGTCCGTACGCGACCGTGTTATCGCCAGCCAGATGGGCGCCAGATCCGTGGAGCTTCTGCTTGAGGGAAAGAGCAACAGGATAGTATGTATTCAAAACGGTCAGATTGTCGATGTAGATATTGAGGAAGGACTTAACATGACAAAGACACTGCCTCAGGAAATGATCAAGCTTGCAAAAAAACTCACTGTTTAATTGTATTGAGGATGGGGTAAGGGTAAACGTATGCCCTTTCTCCGTCCTCATTTTTTAATAGGCGGCAGACTGCGGCTAAATCAAGTTATTTGAACGGAGGCGATGCTTTATCAAAATTGTTATTCTTGACAGCAAAACACTCGGAAGTGATTTGACATTTGAACCTTTTGAGAGACTCGGCGAGACGATAATTTATGAAAAAACTCTCCCTGATGAAACGGCACACAGGATAGGTGACGCAGATGTCGTTGTTTTAAACAAGATAAAGGTGGGAGAAAACAATCTTTCACAGGCAGAAAATCTTAAGCTTATTTGTGTGACGGCAACGGGTTACGACAATGTAGATATTGAATACTGCAAAAAAAGGCATATAGCCGTCTGCAATGTTGTAGGTTATTCGTCGGCATCGGTTGCTCAGGTAACGGCAGCAATGGCGCTTTCCCTTGTATGTCATATACCTGAATACGATGATTTTACTAAAAGCGGACGCTACACAAAAAGCAGTATTCAAAATATGCTTGAACCGGTTTACTTTGAGCTGACCGGAAAAACATGGGGTATTATCGGAATGGGAAACATCGGAAGAGCCGTTGGCCGGATTGCTGGGGCACTTGGCTGCAGAGTTGTTTACACAAGAAATACGCACGACGGAAAAAGCGTTGATTTGAAAACACTGCTTTCAGAAAGTGATATAATTTCAATTCACGTCCCGCTTACTGAGAAAACGTATAAAATGATAGGCAACAAAGAGCTTGACCTCTGCCGCAAAAAGCCCGTTATACTGAATGTTTCGCGCGGCGCGGTCTGTGATGAGGCAGCACTTTGCGCGGCGATAAAGGACGGCAGATTATCAGGCCTCGGTATCGATGTATATTCTGAGGAG
>CALXSX010000002.1 GCA_944391265.1 uncultured Clostridia bacterium
CCATCCACCCTGAATAATTGCCGCTGTTTCATATCCTGCAGCACATACAACCATTTTTACAGCCTGCTCATATGTAACCTGCTCATCCGGTCTAAACGTAGAATCCTCAAACCCCTGAACAATGCCCAAACTACTTGCAGCCAAAATATTGCCCTCAGCCCAGTGGCCATCAATATCCGTGTAAGCGATTTCGCCTGCGCCTGACACTTCTGCAGCTCCCATAGTAACAGTCATAATCTTTGTAAACTCTGCCCTTGTAATTGCTCCATCAGGCTTAAACGAATATGTGCCGTCACCATTATCATACCCATCTAATATTCCGAGTTTAGACAATGTAATAATAGCACTTCCATACTGTGTATCACTTGTCACGTCAGTGAACGTAGCGTCTGCTGCAGCATTTGCCACGGATGCAAAAGAAAAAGTGCTTGCCGCGAAAATTGCCGCCAACATTGCCGATAATTTACGTTTCATCATATAACCTCCTTGAAATTGTCGTAGTAAATTCTGCACATAAACACTTTATGCGCGGTTACTTCGTAACATTTTATATTGTATCACCTTTTAGGTGATTCGTCAATGGGTTTTAGATAAGAATTTAATGGTATGCATAAAATATCAATTTATTTTTATTTAATTTGACGTATTTCCAAATATTACGCATTTGCCATTATTTTTCATTCTTTGAATTGCTCTTAAAATATCTGCAAATCCCTGTCAGCGTACACGAATCGCATTTGGGTCCTCTGGCCTTGCACACAGCACGTCCGTGATACACGAATCTGTGACACAGGCTAAGCTGTTCACTATCCGGAACAAATTTTTTTAAATCAGCTTCAATTTTTTGCGGATTTTCCGAGTTTGTAAGCCCAAGCCTGTTTGAAAGTCGTATACAGTGCGTGTCAACAACGACAGCCGGTTTCCCAAAAATTTCTCCGAGAATAAGATTCGCCGTTTTTCTCCCTGTACCGGGAAGTGTGAGCAGTTCATCCATTTCTGACGGAACTTCACCACCGTAATCTGCAATAATTTTCTTACAGGTTCCGATTATATTTTTCGACTTGTTCCTGTAGAGTCCTATCGAACGTATATCCTCGCCGAGGGTTTGCAAATCAGCTTCTGCAAAATCCTTAACGCTTTTGTACTTCTTAAACAAGCTCTCCGTAACCCTATTAACATTTGCATCTGTGCACTGAGCCGAAAGCTGTGTGGCAATAAGCATCTCCAAAGGCGTCGAATAGTTAAGAGAGCATTTTACATCAGGGTACAGCTTTTTTAAAGCGTCTATCACATAAGCTGCCCTTTCTTTTTTTGTCACCTTGCCACCTCGCAAACTTGTTTATAAATTCAGCATCCAATCTGCTTCCTGACTATTTCATCAACCGCTGCAAGAGCATCGTCAATTTTGTCAGCATCCTTACCTCCGCCTTGAGCCATATCCGGCTTTCCGCCGCCTCTGCCTCCGGCTATTACGGTTATCTCCTTAATGATATTGCCGCAGTGAACGCCAAGCTCAACAGCCGGTTTGGACGCCATAGCAATGAATGTTATTTTCCCATCGGTGTTTGAAGACAGCACAACAGCGCAGCAAGGAATGTTTTCCTTTACGTTATCTCCTGCCTTTTTAAGGTCATCGGCTGTCATTCCGTCAAGCTGAGCTGTTACAAGATCGACATTTCCTATATGCTTCACGCCTGCCAAAACATCGTTTGCCTTTGCCTGAGCCAAGCTCGTTTTTATCTTTTCGAGCTCCTTTTGCGTCTCTTTAAGCTCAAACGCCATAACCTCTGCCTTTTTGTCGATTTCATTCAACAATGATGTTTTTAAAACATTAGCTGTCCTTAAAATAATCTCGTCCTTATCTTTAATATATTTGAGAACACCTGAGCCGGTCACTGCCTCAATTCTTCTGACCCCGGCAGCCACTCCGCTTTCTGAAATTACCTTGAACAATCCCACCTGAGCTGTGTTGGTAAGATGTGTTCCGCCGCAGAATTCAACGGAATAATCTCCCATTGAAACAACTCTGACCGTATCTCCGTATTTTTCGCCGAACTGAGCAGTTGCCCCAAGCTTCTTCGCCTCATCTATCGGAAGAACCTGAGTGTTTATATCAAGCGCTGAAAGTACCATTTCGTTGACCTTGCTCTCGACATTCGCTATCTGCTCTGTTGTCATAGCCTCAAAATGCGAAAAATCAAACCTGAGATGATCCGGTGTAACAAGTGAACCGGCCTGAGCTACATGAGTACCAAGTTCTTCCTTTAAAGCCTTATGCAGCAAATGCGTGGCGCTGTGATTTCTTTCTGTTGCCATGCGGTTTTTCTTGTTAACCTTCATCTCAACGATGCCGTTTATCATGAATGTTCCGTTTTCAACATAAACCTCATGAAGGAAAATGTTGTCTCCGGTTTTTCTTGTGTTTGTAACACTAGCCAAAGCGCCGTCGGCAGATATTGTACCGACATCTCCGGCCTGGCCGCCCATTTCTGCGTAAAACGGCGTTTTATCCGTAACTATAATACCCTTCTCACCGTTTCTGATAATAGATGATACCTCATTTTCTGCAACTATACCTTTTACAGTGGCGCAGCAATCCAGTGTGCCATAACCAACAAATTCTGTTGCTTCAGCCGAATCAAACTCATATGCGTCTTCGCCTTCCCAGCTTGAGGCGTCCTTTCTGCTCATTCTTGCAGTTTTCTTTTGCTCAGCCATAGCTTCATTGAACCCGTCAACGTCAACCTTTAGACCGTTTTCTCCGGCAATCTCTATCGTAAGGTCAAGCGGGAAACCGTAAGTATCGTGAAGCTTGAATGCCTGCTCACCACTTATAACCTTAGAGTCCTTCATGTATTCGTTTAAAACAGCAAGTCCGTTGTCAATTGTTGCGTCAAATCTTTCTTCTTCTATTTTTATTATATTTTTTATATAATCGCGCTTTTCCTCCAACTCTGGATACGCTGACTTCGATTCATTTATAACCGTATCCGCAACTACATAAAGGAACTTCTCGTTTATGCCAAGCAGCTTTCCGTGACGTGCTGCTCTTCTGAGCAATCTCCTCAGAACGTATCCTCTGCCCTCATTTGAGGGTATAACACCGTCTGAAATCATCATGACCGTACTTCTTATATGGTCTGTAATAACTCGGAGAGACACATCTGTTTTATCATCTTTTTTGTATTCTGTGCCGGCAATGGCGCATATATGCTTCATAACGCCCTGAACGGTATCCACCTCAAAGAGATTATCAACACCCTGAATGTAAGCTGCAAGGCGCTCAAGACCCATTCCTGTGTCAATATTAGGGTGGTCAAGCCGCAGATATGTTCCGTCCTCCTGCTT
>CALXSX010000003.1 GCA_944391265.1 uncultured Clostridia bacterium
GCGGCACACGGTTATTTTGAGCGGCGAATGCAGCGACGAGATTTTCGGAGGGTATCCGTGGTTCAGAAGTGAAAAAGCATTCAAAACACGTGCGTTCCCTTGGTGCTATGACCTGGAGCTGAGGAAAAACATACTGTTGCCGGAAGTTGAAAAAACACTGGCTTTGGATGAGTATTCAAGATTCAGGTATGAGGAGTCGGTAAGCGAAACACCGAGGTTTGACGGAGATAATGCCGAAGAGAAGAGAAGACGGGAGATTGCATGGCTCAATTTAAACTGGTTTATGACGAACCTGCTTGACAGAAAGGACAGAATGAGCATGGCAAGCGGCCTTGAGGTAAGGGTGCCGTTTTGCGACCACAGGATAGTTCAGTATGTATTTAATGTTCCGTGGAGCATAAAGAATAAGGATAATGTCTCAAAAAGCCTGCTGAGAGAGGCGGTAAAAGGTATACTTCCAAACGATGTCCTTATGAGAAAAAAGAGCCCGTACCCCAAAACGCACAATCCCGGTTATGAACGGCTTGTAAAACAAAGAATGCTTGACACCATTTCAAACAGAAATGAACCAATACTCGCACTTTGCAGCTATGACGCTATAATAAAAGCGTGCACGAGTGAGTTTGATTACGGAAAGCCGTTTTTCGGTCAGCTTATGGCAGGACCGCAGTTCATAGGATTTTTGATTCAGGTAAATGAATGGCTTAAGCATTACAGCATAAGAATAGTATAAAAAATAAACGGGCGATTCAAAAAATGCACAGACCGCCCAAAGTAAAATTCAGTAATAAAAATTACTTCAGGCTGTAAACGAAACGCAGCGCCGCTTGTACAAAAAGTACGGCGTAGTTGCGGCGCTGCGTTCTTCGTTTCGTCAGGTCAGCATTTATAAATGCCCCCTTATACAGGATATGTTTTTTGTATTTTAAGCTTTAATACGTTGACAGGTAATCATCAACAGCTTTTGCCGCATCGCGGCCTTCCTTTATAGCCCACACAACAAGACTTTGCCCCCTTCTGCAGTCGCCTGCTGCAAAAATTCCACGGACGCTTGTTTTGTGGTCTTTTTCGTCTGCTTGAATGTTTGTTCTTTTGGTCATCTCAAGTGTGAGGTGCTTTAAAAGCTCCGTTTCAGGGCCCAAGAATCCCATTGCTATCAATACCAGATCAGCGTCAAGTATTTTTTCGCTGCCTTTGATGTTTTCAAATCTCATGCCTTTTTCATCAAATACTCGTTTGACCCCGGTCGTGTGGACAGCTTTTACGGCGCCCTTTTCATCGCCTTCTATTTTTGTTACGGTCGTTTCGTAAATTCTCGGATCGCGCCCGAATTTTGAGATGGACTCCTCCTGACCATAGTCAACCTTTTTCACAATAGGCCATTCGGGCCATGGGTTTTGGGGCTGCCTTTCATGAGGAGGCTCCGGCATTATCTCAAGCTGTACAACGCTTTTTGAGCCCTGCCTGATTGCTGTACCCA
Organism: uncultured Clostridia bacterium; assembly: GCA_944391265.1. Taxonomy (GTDB): domain Bacteria; phylum Bacillota; class Clostridia; order UBA1381; family UBA1381; genus RGIG9115. The sequence continues at coordinate 1,481 of CALXSX010000003.1, forward strand.
CGCAGTCGTTTCCTGTATCTCCGCCGCCTATTATGACAACGTTTTTATCTTTTGCATCAATATAATTATGATCCTTAAGACCGGAGTCGAGCAGACTTTTTGTCGTTTTTGAAAGGTATTCCACAGCAAAATGAACACCGTTTAAGTCAGAGCCTTCAACCGTCAGCGGACGGGGATTTGCAGCACCGGTACATATGACTACGGCATCGTAATCGCTTATGAGGCGCACTGCCGGGTAGTTTTTACCCACCTCTGTGCTCAGCTTAAAAACAACTCCCTCGTCTGTCATCAGGTCAATACGTCTTTGAACAATTTTTTTGTCAAGCTTCATGTTCGGAATGCCGTACATGAGAAGTCCGCCTGCTCTGTCTGACCGCTCAAACACCGTTACCTTATGCCCCATTTGATTGAGTGAATCTGCGCACGCTAATCCCGCAGGACCGGAGCCTATAATGGCAACACGCTTTTCAGTGGATTTTTTCGGTATCCTGGGCGTTACCTTGCCATTTTCAAATGCTGTATCTATTATATGACATTCAATATTTCGTACTGTTACTGGCAAATCGTTCATACCGAGAGTACATGAACCTTCGCACAGCGCGGGGCACACTCTTCCGGTGAATTCCGGGAAATTGTTTGTCATAGACAGTCTCCTGTACGCTTCGTCCATATCACCTCTGTAAACGAGATCGTTCCATTCCGGGATAAGATTGTGGAGAGGACAGCCTATGGCGTAATTCCCTACAATATCACCTGTGTGACAAAATGGTACGCCGCAGTTCATACACCGCGCACCTTGTATTTTAAGCTTTTCAACATCAAAATGCGTGTGGATTTCATTCCAGTCGCATATGCGCTCCTCGGGGGTTCTGTCCTTTGGCAAGCTTCTTTCATATTCTAAAAAACCTGTTGGCTTTCCCATTGTTATACCTCCATTTCTCAGGCATTTGCCAGCTTTTCAAAAGCCGTCATAGCCGCATCGTCATATCTGCTGCCTTTTTCGCACTCTTCTTTGATGATTGAAACTACCTTTTTATAATCGTTTGGTATGACTTTGACGAACTTTTTGCTTTCTTTAGCCCAGTTGTCTAAAATGTAAGAAGCGACGCTGCTATCTGTGTTTTTAAAGTGGTTTGTAATAATGTTCTTAAGATTGTCGAGATCTTCGGAGTCCATCTTGCGTTCAATAGATATGAGCTCTTTGTTGCATTTGCTTTCAAAATCTTTGTCTTTATCGTATACGTAAGCAATACCACCGGACATTCCTGCGGCAAAGTTTTTACCGCACTTGCCGAGCACTACCACACAGCCGCCTGTCATGTACTCACAGCCGTGATCGCCTATACCTTCAACAACAGCTGTAATACCTGAATTTCTTACGCAAAATCTCTCTCCTGCGACACCTCTTATATATGCTTCTCCTGAGATAGCGCCGTAAAAAGCAACATTTCCTATAATGACGTTGTCTTCAGGTTTGAAATCGGATCCGGGCGGAATATTTACTATGATTTTACCTCCCGAAAGACCCTTTCCTATATAGTCGTTGCTGTCACCTTCAAGGTACATAGTAACGCCGTGAGCAAGAAATGCGCCGAAGCTCTGACCGGCTGAGCCGATGAAGTGAAGCCTTATTGAATCATCGGGCAGCCCCTCTGCACCATGCTCTTTCGTTATCGCTGATGACAGCATTGTTCCCGTTACTCTGTCCTTATTTGTTATTTTAAGCTTTGCCTCAATATGCTTTCCTGACTTAATAGCGGGCATACACAGCCTTATAAGCGTGTTTTTATCAAGCGTTTGGGAAAGCTTGTGATCCTGCTTTGCTGTGCAGTATCTCTCAAAATCGTTAGAGCATATCTTCGGCTGATAAAGAACAGATGTAAGATCTACGTGCTTAGCTTTCGGATGCTGCGTTGCCTTTTGCTGCAAAAACTCAACATGACCGATAAGCTCGTTTACTGTACGCACGCCTATCTTAGCCATCCATTCGCGAAGATCCTGTGCTATAAATCTCATAAAGTTTTCAACGTATTCAGGCTTGCCGGTAAACCTTTTCCTTAACAGCGGGTTTTGAGTCGCTACACCAACGGGGCATGTATCGAGATTGCACACCCTCATCATCACACAACCCATTACTACGAGCGGAGCGGTAGCAAAGCCGAATTCCTCTGCACCTAACAGTGCGGCTACAGCTACATCGCGGCCTGTCATAAGCTTTCCGTCTGTCTCAATTACAACCCTGTTTCTCAGATTGTTCATTAAGAGAGCCTGGTGCGTTTCTGCTACGCCGAGTTCCCACGGAAGTCCCGCGTGTCTTATACCTGTTCTCGGAGCAGCACCTGTGCCGCCGTCGTATCCGCTTATACATATAACATCGGCAAGACCCTTTGCTACTCCCACAGCAATTGTTCCAACTCCTGCTTCCGACACAAGTTTTACTGATATACGCGCATCGGGATTAGCGTTCTTAAGGTCGGATATAAGCTGGGCAAGATCCTCTATTGAGTAGATGTCATGGTGCGGCGGAGGTGATATAAGCCCCACGCCCGGCGTAGAATGTCTTGCTTTTGCTATCCACGGATAAACCTTCTTTCCGGGAAGATGTCCGCCCTCGCCTGGCTTTGCGCCCTGCGCCATTTTTATCTGTATTTCCTTAGCGTTTTGCAGGTAATGTATATGAACACCGAATCTGCCTGAAGCAACCTGCTTTATCGCACTTGACAGGTTGTCGCCGTTTTCCTGAATTATATATCTTTCCGGTATCTCGCCGCCTTCACCGCTGTTTGACTTTCCGCCAAGCCTGTTCATGGCAGCAGCAAGACATTCGTGTGCTTCAAGGCTTATAGAGCCATACGACATTGCCCCTGTTTTGAATCGCTTTACTATGCTGTCAACGCTTTCCACAGCATCTATCGCTATGGGCTTATCAATTGTTTTGATGTTAAGCATGCTCCTTATGCTGCAAAGCTTTCCGTCGTGGCTGTTTATTTCCTCGGCGTATTCCTTGTAAAGCTTGTAGTCGTTTGTTCTGCACGCTTTCTGGAGCTTGTAGATCGTTTTCGGATTATACATATGGTACTCTCCGTCAGCTCTCCACTTGAAATCACCGCCTGTTTTCGGCGCCATTGCACCGGTAACCTTGTTAAATGCCTGGCTGTGCTTCTGTATTGCTTCACGCTCGATATGTCTAATCTCTATACCGCCTATTCTTGATGTGGTGCCTGTGAAGTATTTGTCTATTACTGCCTGTCTTATTCCAAGTGCTTCAAATATCTGCGCACCTTTGTAGCTCTGAACTGTGGAAATACCCATTTTGGACATGGTTTTTACTATGCCCTTAGTCATAGCTTTCTGATATATCAGGCAGCCCTCCTCAGGAGTGTTGTCAATTGCACCTCTTTTCGAAAGCTCTGCTATAGTTTCGTATGCAAGATATGGGTTTATTGCATCTGCACCGTAGCCCAGAAGTGCCGCAAAATGATGCACCTCGCGCACCTCACCAGATTCAACAATAATGCTTGCCTTCATTCTTGTGCCTTTTCTTATGAGGTGATGGTGAAGACCTGAGCTTATAAAAAGTGACGGAATAGGAGCTGTGTCCTTGCTGGCGCCTCTGTCCGAAAGTATAATTATGTCGTATCCGCGTTCTATAGCAATATCTGCGGCATCAAATATTGTGTCCATAGCGTCTTGCATATCGCCCTGCCTGTTTGTATTAAACAGTATAGGAAGCGTAACACTCTTAAAACCGGATATGTTGAGAGTTTTGAGCTTTGAGAGCTGTCTATTGGATAAAACAGGTGTTTTTGCGAGTATTCTTTTACAGCTTTCTTCCGATCTAAGCAGCATGTTCTTTTCGCTGCCGATAAGAGTATTCGTCGATGTTATTACCTGCTCTCTGATAGCGTCGATTGGCGGGTTGGTTACCTGAGCAAAAAGCTGTTTGAAATAGTTAAACAGCGACTGCGGCTTATCAGACATAACAGCCAGAGGCGTATCATTTCCCATAGAACTTATAGGATCTTCGCCCTTTAAAACCGTTTCTTTTATAGTTGAGTTTATGTCCTCCCAAGAGTAACCGAACACCTTGCTTTTTTGAATATATGAAAGCTCAACGCCCTTGTTTTCTCTGTTAACGAACATATTTTCAAGCTCTATCATGCTTTTTACGAGAATATCTCCGTAAAGACTGTCCTTTGTCTCGGCTTTTGTTTCATCAACAAGATCCCTCCAGCCGGTATACGCTCCGGGCTTTCCGTCAGGCAGGTCGTCTAAGTTTATCATATTCTTTGATACCCACTCTTCATATGGGAGTTTCCCTGCTATTTCGCTTTTAATTTGCTCGTCATCTATTATTCTGCCCTCTTTCACATCGATAAGGAGCATTTTTCCGGGGTGAAGCCGCTCTTTTTTCAGGATATTTGACGGATCAATATCTACAACTCCGACCTCTGATGACAGCACAAGAAAACCGTCCTTTGTTATAACATATCTCGCCGGACGCAGTCCGTTTCTGTCAAGTGTAGCACCTACATATCTGCCGTCGGTGAACGCTATTGCCGCAGGACCGTCCCAGCTTTCGGTAATGCAGCTGTTGTATTTGTAAAAAGCTCTTTTCTTGGGGTCCATGCTCTCGTCATTTTCCCACGGCTCCGGTATAGCCATCATAACAGCGTGAGGAAGTGAAAATCCGGTTATGTTCAGAAACTGAAGAAAATTGTCAAGCATTGCCGAATCACTGCCATCCTCATTTACTATGGGGAGCACTTTTGAAAAATCGTCAAACAGGTCGGTTTTCAGCATGTTTTGTCTTGCTTTTATCCAGTTAACATTACCTCTTATAGTGTTTATTTCACCGTTGTGTATTATGAATCTGTTCGGATGCGCACGTTCCCAGCTTGGGAATGTATTGGTTGAAAAACGTGAGTGAACAAGCGCTATTGCGGATTCCATATCAATATCCTTAAGGTCAAGATAAAATTCGCTGACCTGTGCCGGTGTTAGCATACCTTTATAAACAATAGTTTTTGCCGAGAAGCTTGAAAAATAGAAATAGTTATCGTAATCCGAGCGTATTTCCTTCTCAGAGCGCTTTAATACCACGTACATTCTTCTTTCAAAAGCCGCATCGTCATCGCCGTCAGCCTTTTCTACAAAAATTTGCAGAATGTACGGTTTTGCGTCAAGCGCACTTTTGCCTATGCTGTCCTTACAGCATGGAACATCTCTGATGAAGATGAGCTTAAGCCCCTCCTCTGCAAGTATTTTTTTGAGCTTTGAGAGACTTTCTTCTCTCGTTTCAACATCGGGTGATGTGAAAAGCATACCTACGCCGTAGTTTCCTGCCTCAGGCAGTGTAACTCCCTCACACAGGCAGACCTTCCTCATGAATTTATCGGGTATCTGGATAAGTATTCCTGCGCCGTCGCCGGTGTCCGGCTCGCTTCCAACGCCTCCTCTGTGTGCAAGATTCTTGTTGATGGTGATAGCCTGTTCTATTATTTTATGTGACTTTTCACCGTTAATGTTTGCTATAACGCCTATACCGCAGGCGTCGTGTTCAAACTTTGGATCGTAAAGCCCTTGCTTTTTCGGCAATCCGTTCATATCTGCATACCAGCCTTTCTTGTTTTGAGTTTAGTTTGTATGTTTATCCGTTATTGTATACAGCAAACAGTTCTTATTTTAAAAACAAAAGACGCTTCAAGAGACAAGCGGAACTTGTCTCCCGCTTGTCGGTCTGAAACGCCATTGTTTCGCATGTATATTTAAAAGCTACTTTAAAGTTTTACGTATTCTGTCCATGGCCTCTTCGGTCTTTTCGCGGCTTGAAAACGCCGTAAGCCTTATATATCCCTCTCCGGACGGGCCAAAGCCCTCGCCAGGGGTGGTGGCAACGCGTGTTTTATCAAGTATATAATCAAAGAATTCCCATGACCCCATTCCGTTCGGAGTCTTTGCCCATATATACGGAGCGTTGACTCCGCCAAATACCGTAAGACCTATGTCCTGAAGCGCTTCTCTGATTATTTTTGCATTTTCGAGGTAATACTTTATATTTGCCTGAGTCTGAGCTCTGCCCTCCGGCGAGTACACAGCCTCTGCCGCTCTTTGAATAACGTAAGACACGCCGTTGAATTTTGTGCATTGACGTCTGTTCCATAGGGCGTTAAGGGAGACGCCGTCTACCGTGAGAGCTTTCGGAACTACAGTGTAAGCACACCTTGTTCCGGTGAAGCCTGCCGTTTTTGAGAAGCTTCTGAATTCTATAGCAACTTCTTCGGCTCCTTCGATTTCATATATTGAATGGGGAACATTTTCATCTGTTATAAATGCTTCGTAGGCGCTGTCAAACAATATCACAGAGCCGTTTTCCTTTGCATAGCCTACCCACTTTTCAAGATAATCCTTGGGAGCCGCCATGCCGGTGGGGTTATTTGGGAAGCAGAGGTATATCATGTCTACTTTTTCCGTCGGTAAATCCGGAAGGAATCCGTTTTCCTCATTGCATACCATGTAGTAAAGGTTGCTCCATTTTCCGCCAACGAAGTCGCCTGCTCTTCCGCTCATGGCATTCGTGTCAACATAAACCGGGTATACAGGGTCACATACTGCTACCTTATTGTCCTTTGCGAAGATATCGACAATATTTCCGCAGTCCGATTTTGCTCCGTCGGATACGAAAATCTCATCAGCTGTGATATTTATGCCGCGAACCTTGTAATCGTTTTTAACGATTGCATCTCTCAGGAAATCATATCCCTGCTCCGGCCCATAGCCTCTGAAAGTCTCCTGAACGCCCATTTCGTCCGCCGCCTTGTGCAAAGCGTCAACAACGCTCGGGACGAGCGGCAGTGTAACGTCGCCTATGCTCATTTTTATTATGTCAGCGTCCGAGTGGGCTGCGCCGTACTCAGATATTTTTCTCGCTACTGTGGAAAACAGATAGCTTCCCGGCAGCTTTGTAAAATTTTCATTGATCTTTGCCAATGTTTATCATCCTTTCATTTTACTGTAAGAGATCGGTATCAATTTCGCCGTCAAAAACAAATGCGGCGCCTCCGGTCATGTAAACGCAGTCGTCAGCCTCATTCCATTCGATATCGAGGTCCCCCCCAAGAAGATGAAGCGTTGCTTTTCTTCCAGTCAGACCGAGCAGACTGCACGCAACAAGGGCTGCTGATGCTCCTGTTCCGCAGGCAAGAGTTTCGCCCGCGCCCCTCTCCCATACTCTCATGGAAATATTGTTTTTGTCGGTAACGCTTACAAATTCGGTGTTTATTCGTTCGGGAAAAAGCTTGTTGTTTTCAAAAAGCGGACCAAGCTTCTCTATTTCAAGACCGTCGAGTGAGTCAAGTGGAACTATTGCGTGCGGGTTGCCCATAGACACGCCCGTTACCCGGTAATCATTTCCCAGCACGGTTACCTTCTCATCAATGAACCTGTCTTTATCTGATGCAATGGGAATATTTTTCGGTGTTAGTTCCGGCTTTCCCATATTAACTCTCACTGTTTCGACTTTTCCGTCTTTTACGTTAAGCTCAAGAGTTTTTATGCCGGCGAGCGTCTCAAGAGTAACTGAGGTTTTATCAGTTAGTCCCCTCTCATACACGTATTTTCCTACGCATCGGCTGGCATTTCCGCACATTTGAGCCTGTGTTCCGTCTGAGTTATACATATCCATTCTGAAATCTGCAACGTCTGACGGTTTTATGAGAACAAGCCCGTCAGAGCCGATGCCGAAGTGACGGTCACTCACTAGCTCAGCTGTTTTGTTCGGGTCAGCTACGGTCTCGGAAAAGCAATTTACATAAACGTAGTCATTGCCTATGCCCTGCATTTTTGAAAATTTAAATTTCATTGCATTTATCCCTTCCATTAAATTCGGTTACCAGTAAAAATTTTACCAAAAAAGTGTTTTTTTGTCAACACCTTAGGCCACTAATATATGTTTTCAATAGAAGTTAACTTTTTAAAACAGATTGTAGTGTACATTTTTACAGACTCAGAATCATTTTTGCTGTTTCTGTAATCTTCATTCCTGTATCCATGCTTCTCTTTTGGATAAACCTATGAGCCTGCTCTTCTGTCATCATATAGTTTTCAATGAGTTTGAGTTTTGCTTTTTGGATTAAAGACTTTTCCTCCATAGAGCATTCCGGTTTCTTACGCCTTTTGAAAACTGTTCCACAGCAAGTTTCCAGTGCTTTTATAAGACCGGCTCTATTTACAGGCATCGGTAAAGCGAAAATATCAATATTTCTTATATTTTCGATATTTTCAGCCTTTGTCAGCGTAATCACCGGACTGTGGGGCGGAAGACTGTCAAACACGTCATCACACGTTCCGTCGGGAAGCTTGTAGCTCATCAGCACAACAGCACTGTCGAGTTCCAGGAAACTCCGCACTGCCTCAGAACATGAATGACAAACTGCAACTGCTGAGAATGAGGTCCCTTCGAGCATGGACTGAATCTTCCGCATAGTTTCATCTTTGGGAAAAGCAAGAATTATTCGCTCCATGAACCTCACCTCTCCTTGTTTTTAGTACGAAATAAAGTAGTTGTCGAGCTCCCATCTTGTAATGGTCTGCCTGTATGATGAATATTCGTCTTCTTTTATGGAAATGTACTCATTTTTGAGATCATCGCCTAAAACATCGCTTAAAAACTCGGATTTCTCACCATACCTGACTGCCTCGTTAAGGCTTGCCGGTATTTTGTCTGAAATTAGTTTGCGCCTTTGTGCGCATGAAAGCTCAGAAATTTTTATGTCCATCTCCTCAGGCATACTGAGATTTTTTTCGATACCGTCAAGTCCTGCTGTAAGACATGCCGCAAGCACAAGGTATGGATTTGATGTACAGTCCGGACTCCTAAGCTCTACCCTCGCGTTGTCGGGCTTTTTTATGCTTGGGATTCTGATAAGAGGGCTGGTGTTTTTATTGCTCCATACCGGGTAGAACGGCGCTGAAGGACCAGGAATAAGCCTTTTATATGAATTCACTGTCGGATTTGTTATACACATCATATCCGGCGTGTATTTGAATATTCCGGCAATGAATTTGTACGCGATATCGCTGAGCTTTCCTTCCTCTTTTCCATCAAGGAAAAGATTAACACCGTCTTTGTACAAGCTCATGTTTATATGCATACCCGAACCTGAGCAGCCTTCAAGTGGCTTCGGCATGAAAGTGGCATGAAGGCCGCTTCTCTTTGCAAGAGTTTTTACAACGTTTTTGAATGTGACAATACCGTCTGCCGTTTGGAGCGCAGTATCGTACTTCATATCTATTTCATGCTGACCGGGCGCCGCTTCGTGGTGTGATGCTTCGATAACAAATCCCATTTCCTCAAGTGTGAGACAAATGTCACGTCTGCAATTTTCGCCATTATCAAACGGAGCAAGATCAAAATACCCGGCTCTGTCATGCGGCTGAATCGTAGGCTCGCCGTTTTCATCAGTCTTAAACAGATAAAACTCACACTCAGCTCCTACCTTAAATACATATCCCATTTCGTTCGCCCTGTCAAGAGCTTTTTGCAGAACATATCTTGGATCCCTTGAATATCTTTTTCCGTCTGCCGTGTATATATCGCATATCAGCCTTGCTACTCTGCCGGTATGGGGACGCCAGGGGAATATGGTAAAGGTATCAGTGTCTGGGGCAAGGTAAAGATCAAGGTTATCATCAAATCCCTCAATCGAAGAGCCGTCAAAGCAGCACTCGTTGTTCAGGGCGTCCTCGGCCTTATCACGTGTGACGGCGATATTCCTTATCCTGCCCAATACATCGGTAAACTGAAGCCTTATGAAGCTTACATCTTCATCATCAATCATTTTTAAAATATCATATTTTGTATATTTGGGCATCAGTGATTTCCTCCTCAAAATATAAAATACAAAAGGGTATTCCGCACCCCTTGTGCGGAACACCCTTGTTCGTACTTAAAATGTTAACACAAGCAACGCGTTTTGTCAAGACGGATTAACTTTTTTGTGCAATAAAGATAAAAAAGACTATAATAACATACGTTATTTTACTTATTTTCTCGCTATAAGCGCAGCACCAATTATTCCTGCGTCGTTGTAAAGCTTCGCGATGGAGATTTTGGTTTTAGGCATATACTTGTTATAATCCATACGGGAAACGATTTTTTGTACAGGGATGAGCAGGTTGTCGCCTTCCTTGCTGATACCGCCTCCTATGACAAGCTCCTCAGGCTGGAATACATTTATTATGGAAGCAATTCCGGCTCCTACGTATTCCGTATATTTGTCAACAACGCCTTTTGCAGCCTCATCACCACGTGACGCAGCTACAAACGCCGTCTTTCCGCTGACCTTTCCTTCCTTTTCCGCGATTTCATGCATTATGCTGTTCGGATTTTCGTCCATCGCTTTCTTAGTCTGTCGTATCAGAGCGGTTACGGAAGCATATGCTTCCCAGCAGCCGTTGTTTCCGCAGGTGCAGGCTTCGCCGTTTAAAACAAGAAGACAGTGACCAAGCTCTGCCCCGGCATAGTTAAAGCCACGCATTAGTTTCCCGTCAATTACTACTCCTCCGCCGACGCCTGTGCCGAGTGTTATAAACACGAAACTTTTGGCTTTTGCTCCTGTTGCTATGTATTCTCCGTATGCAGCGGCGTTAGCGTCGTTTTCGATGTGCACGGGGATGTTAAGCAGCCCGCTTATTTTCTCAGCAATTGGTACGTTTCTGAAAGGTATATTGTTTGAATATGCAACTACTCCTCTGTCGGTATCGATAGTTCCGGGAGCGCCTATCCCTATTGCATCAATATCGCTGATTTTATAGCCGTTTTTTTCTGCAATGCGCTTTGCGAGATCTGCCATATCACTTATTATTGCATCACTTCCGCGCTCAGCCCCCGTAGGAACGGAGTCCGATGCAAGTATTTTTCCGCTTTCATCAACGAGCCCTGCTGCAATGTTTGTTCCGCCAAGATCTATTCCGATAAACAAATAAATCATTCCTTTCTGTATTCACATTAACCTTATGGATATAATTCTACTATAAAATTTTGTAAAATGCAATACCGAAAACTCAAATTTTCAGAAAAATTTGTTACGTGAAATCCATATGTGTGTAATCATTTTTCTGATGGTTAACAAATATTACTCCGACATAATTCGACAAAATATTCTATATTGTGACACGAACATGTATAATCTTTTAAAATAATTACTGTTTAAGGTAAATAGTTGTCATAACTTGTCGAATTATGTAAATCGATTAGTATAGATTTTTTGAGTATTTGATAGTATACTTTGTATTGCATTAAAAATCAAGGAGGGTTTACCATGGCTATAAAGCTGCATGGAACGTATATTGAAAAGGCGGGAGAAAATGTCCCGTACGATATGGTACTTGAGTATTATCTCACAGATGAACTGCTTTGTGAAAAATATTCTGACCTGAAACGATATGGAATAATGATAAAAAAGACAGCGACGTTTGATGACGGTACGACAAAAGAGGAGACAAAGCAGATAAAAGATGTGTTTTACAGGCTGTGCGATGCTGAAGAATTTCTTGATATGCTGATTCGCGGCAAAGTAACTCCAATGGCTCTTGAAGATATTGTCGGAGAGTACATAGAAAGCAAGCTGCGTGTCGTTGGTTAAATTATAGTAGATAACAAAAAGCTGTAAAAAATTTTCATTTTTTACAGCTTAAATGTTAAACACTTATTAAGATGGCTTTTAAATTGCATCTATATTGAAATCCGGTACAGGACTGCTTTCTCCTTTGCAGGATTTTACATATCTGTAATAAGCGGCATATGTTTCATTATAGTA
>CALXSX010000004.1 GCA_944391265.1 uncultured Clostridia bacterium
CCTCAATATACAGCTTGTTTTCTGCAATGCCTGTGAATTTTGTGAGGTCAATATCTTCCTTAAACTTTGGTATAATGAATTTTTGAATTCCCGTTCTTGCGATGACCGCGGACGGAGCCCTGACCGATGAAAGGCACGGATAGTCGTCGTTTGAAAGGTTCGCCATGTCATAAAACTCTCCTAAATCCGAGCTTTTGCGCCTGTTTATGCCGTAGAGCTTGGATGCGTTTACCGATTTTCGGCTTGTCCGTATAGAGCTTTTGTAAATCATCAATACTCACCCAGCTGGTGCACACAGGAGGAGACTCTGTCGATTTTCTTCTGCACTTCGGTGTTAGATTGTACGGAGCGCTCAATCACCTCAGCTACCTTGCGCGGAACATATACTGTTTCACCGAGTTTTATTTCGTAGACAGTGCCGTCGCACGATGCCGTTGTCGATGTGCCTATTCTCTCGCCGCCGAGCGGTATGCATACGGGAACCTTTTCGTTTAAGTATTTTTCGTATTCCTGATTGTTTTTAAGTCGTCTTTGCTCTGTATCGTTTTTCATGCTGTATTCTCCTTTTTATTAAAATAAAGGCGCCTGCCCTCCGCCGTAAAATCAGCGGAGAGCCGCAAAGCGCCGAGTTGTAAATTTGTGATTACTCTGTCTTTTTTGTAAGAGATGAAAGCGATTCAAATCTTATCAGATAAAGAGGCTCGAGTATTTTCGCCATATGGTATGCCTTCCAGGACATTGTGCCGCGCTGGTTGAGCGGGTCTGAGCTTCCGGCTGAGCCGAGAGCCTTTGTTATGTTTTCGATATTGTCTTTTGGGCTTGTAACGCCGTAAGCGTCTTTAGCTATAAACAGGCTGCCGTATACAGGGCTGTTTGATGCTCCGCCTCCGTCAGCCGGATAAATCTTCATGTCAATATCAATAGACTCGTCCGGCGCCGCAGAAAGAGTCAGGCACGCCGCACCGTTTTCACCTGCCGCAGCAGATGATACAGTATAAATGAACCCGTTTACCACAATGGCTCTTGATGCCATCGCTGACGCTTCCTCAGATGTAAGAGTCTCCATCACGTATATTTTTTTGCCGGAAACGTCTGCCGACTGAACTGTAAGCTCCGATCTGTTTTGTGCAAGATCGGTGCCGCGGAATACCTTCGCGTCAGGCGTCTCAACAAACCTTACGCCGTAAAGCTCGCCTATCTCGCCCTTGTAAATGTGCTTTGTATCAACGTATTCGTGCGGCTTCTTCCAGTTTTCGTCCGACTGTATATCGAATGTAACGTCAGGGTGAACTATAGCTACATAGTATCCGTCATCAAACGGCACTGCCTTGTTTCTTTTGAGCTGGTTTACTATTTTTCGTATATCAGTTACTGTAATAGTGTTAGTAAGCGCCGCCCTGCTTGTTGCTCCGCCGGCATAGAGAACATTTGTACCTCCGGCGAGCACGTCCTTTGTTATATCATCGAGCGTTTCTGCCGCGTTTCTTGCCAGAAGCTCATTCATTTTGAGCGCCTCGGGCGATGGGTCGTGCTTAAAGAAATCAAAGCTGTCGGTATAGCTGACGTAATTTCCGTACTGAACGGGCTGTGCCGTGATTCTTGTAATGTTTATAGCGCTGCCCTTAGGCGTAATTCCCTCCGTAAGAGGCACTGTGGCTTTGGGGAGCGGCGAGAGCCTGTCCCATGAAATGGTTTTCGTCTTGCCCTTTGGTACTTTCACCTTCTGCCCGAACTGGTCGTGAATGAGCCTTGCTTCAGCTCGTTTGAGTATATGCCTGTTCAATACCTCCTGGAACAGCGGTGCGCTCCCCGAGGAGGTCGTCTTTTGTAAATTGAGATTTTGTTCTGTGTCTGTCATGTGCTTTCAAGTCCTTTCCTATTTGTCAGAGGTTTCCCTCAATTTTTTTGATGTATTTATCAAAATCCTCATCGGACAGGTCGGCAGGTGATGAGGAGACTCTGCCGGAGGATAACGGCTCGCTTCCGCTTTCTTTAAAGCTTCTGCTTTTTCGCTCAGAACGCAGGGCGAGATACGCCTTGTATACCGAGCCCGTTTTTTCAAGCTCATTTCTGAATTTTTCGTTAGTATCGTAAAGCCGCTGCAGGTCAAATGCGCCGTCATGCTCTTTTATCGTTTCGGCTTCGCTGAAAAGCCTGTTTCTGACAGCCTGTATTTTTTCCTGCTGCTCAGTTTTCCCGGACAGCATTCCGAGTGCAGCTTCTTCGTCCTCTGCTCCGAAATAATGCTTCAAGCCGTTTACGACATTTTCGTATTTTTCCTTCGTTTCCTTGTAGTCGCGGAAACGGGAGTTGAATATCTTGTCAATATTGCTCTGATACTCCTCCTTTGTCTGAAACGTCTTGTAGACAGGAGCGTCGTTTTGCCCGATGTCTGCGCCCGTATCAGCTTCCTGATTAACCTGATCGTTTGTTAGTTCTTCCATATAAAATTGTCCTTTCCCCGGTCGGCGCCGCAAGACACATACGGCAGTTCCGGTATGTTTATCGGCGCAAGGAGTACGCCTTGTGAAGCTTACGCTTCAAGCTGATTATAGCAAAGCCGGTTTTGAAAAATTTTCACGCGCTTTAAAAGAAATAAATACGAAGTATTGACTATGCAGCTGTTTTATGTTAAACTTAGAGGGGGAGTGATGCACATGGAAAAAATAGAGAGCTTTAAAACCGACCATACGCTGCTTGAGCCGGGCCTGTACGTTTCAAGGCGTGACGGTGATATTGTAACATATGATCTCAGAATGAAAAAGCCGAACACAGGCGATCTTCTGTCAAACGGTGAGATTCATTCGTTTGAGCATATGCTCGCAACGTATTTGCGAAACGGAAGCATAGCAGACAAGGTAATATACGTAGGTCCTATGGGCTGTCAGACTGGTTTTTATGTGCTTGTAAGAATGAACGATAACGAAGAATTTCTAAGGTGCCTCAGCGCAGCACTTGAAAAAATAATCGAACATGACGGCGAAGTTTTCGGCAAGAGCGCCGTTGAATGCGGAAACTACGCAAATCTTGACATTTCACTTGCGAAAAAAACAGCGGCGGAGTTTCTTGACATTTTGAAGAAAACAGATGTAACATTCCGATATAAAGGATAGTGTAAAAAATGATTAAGGGATTCAAAATGAAGCTTTATGACGGCATGGAAGCGGAGTATGAGCGGCGTCATAATGAGCTTTGGGACGAAATGAAGGACATGATTCACGAATACGGCGGAAAGAACTATACAATATTTCTGGACCGTGAAACGAATACGCTGTTCGGATATATAGAAATCGAGAGCGAGGAAAAGTGGGCAAAGGGCGCCGATACCGCAATAAACAGAAAATGGTGGGATTTTATGGCGGATATTATGGAGACGAACCCCGACAACAGCCCCGTTTCCACGGACCTCAAGACGGTATTTCATTTGGACTGAGGAGGAGAATTTTTTTTGATGAAGGTAGCAATAGACGGACCTGCCGGCGCGGGAAAGAGTACTATAGCCAAAGCGGTGGCAAGCGCGCTTGGATATATTTATATCGATACCGGGGCGATGTACAGGGCGGTCGGTCTTAACGCGCTCAGAAACGGGGTGGACATTAAGGCTCAGCCGCAGCTTGCGGCAAAGCTTACGCAGTCGGTTGAGCTTGATATAGTCCCAGGCGCGGACGGGCAGAGAATATTCCTCGGCGGTGAGGACGTGACGGATATTATCCGCACTCAGGACGTGTCAATGGCGGCGTCAGATATAGCTGTTATAAAGGAAGTGAGGGAAAAGCTTGTTTCCATTCAAAGACAGCTTGCGGCAGGGAAGAACGTGGTAATGGACGGGCGCGATATAGGAACACACGTGCTGCCGGACGCACAGTGCAAGATATTTCTAACCGCGTCAGTTGCTGAGCGCGCGAGGCGGAGGTACACAGAGCTTACGGCAAAGGGCGAGGCATGTGTGCTTGATGAGATTTGTGCCGATATAGAAAAGCGTGATAAGAACGACAGCGAGCGCAGGGAATCTCCGCTCCGCCGTGCAGACGACGCGGTGGTGCTGGACACTACGGAGCTAACGATTGACGAGGCTGTCGCTGAAGCAAAGCGTATTATAAGCGAGGCTGCGCTGAGCTGAGGAGGGAAATGCTTTGGTAATAAGTTTTATAAGACTGCTTGTAAGGACATTTTACAGATGCCTTTTTTTCGTAAGGGTAGAGGGCGCGGAAAACGTGCCGCGCGAGGGCGCTGTCATGATAACCCCAAACCATATAAGCTACTGGGATCCTGCCCTGATAGGCGCATTTTGTCCCAGGTGCGTCAGATTTATGGCGAAGGCGGAGCTGTTTAATAACAAGCCGTTCGGGCTTTTGATAAAGGCGCTGGGCGCATTCCCCGTTGCGAGGGGCGGCGGAGATGTTGAAGCAATAAAAAACTCAATACGGATTCTGAAGGACGGCGGAGCGCTTGTCATGTTCCCGCATGGCAGGCGCATACGCCCCGGCGAAGATGTAATGATAAAGGAAGGGGCAGTGGTCATAGCGATGAGGGCGAAAGCTCTTATTGTGCCTGCGTACATAGAAGGAAGCTATAAGCCGTTCCGGCCAATGACGCTGAAGCTCGGAAAGCCTGTTGACTTTTCTTGTAAAGTCAACGGCCGGATAACGGCTGAAATTCAGAAAGAAGCCGCAGAAGAGCTTTGGGGGAAAATGAAGGAGCTGCATCAGGGGTTATGAACGTATATGATTTTGACAACACGATTTACGACGGAGAAAGCGCTGTTGACTTTTTTAAGTTTTGCCTGAGGAGGAAGCCGAAAATAATAAAATTTTTCCCGCTTGTGGTGGTGAAGCTCGCAAAATACAAGCTTTGCCTTATACAAAGCGATGAGCTCAGGCGGTATGTGGAGAAGTATGCAGATGAGTTCATTGCACTTTTTGACGATATTGACAAGGTTGTCGCTGAGTTCTGGGACAGTCATTTTTCTAAAATAAAGAGCTTTTATATGGAGCAAAAAAGACCGGACGACGTAATCATTTCCGCGTCGTTTGATTTTTTGCTCAAAATACCGCTTGAAAAGCTCGGCGCCCATAATCTTATATCATCGGTAATAGATATGGAGACGGGACAGCTTACACAGCTGTGTTTCCGGGAGAACAAGCCGGAGCTTTTTGCAAAGCATTTCCCGGACGCCGGTAAATTCGTGTTTTATACCGATTCAATGAATGACGCGCCGATGATAGAAATTTCAGATACTGCATACCTTGTAAAGGGAAATAAACTGAAAAAAATCAAATGATTTTTCAACAAATAAGGACTGTAAAAACCGAAGTTTTTACAGTCCTTTGATTTTTGAGTTGTGTGTGATTTTAACAAGCACCAAAATCAGCCAAGCTCTGCAAAGTATTTAATTGTACGAACCATCTGGCTTGTGTATGAGTTTTCGTTGTCATACCATGATACAACCTTAACCAAAGTTGTGCCGTCGCCCATGTCCATAACCTTTGTCTGAGTAGCGTCAAACAGTGAGCCGTATGTGATACCGATTATATCAGATGATACAAGCTCTTCTTCTGTGTAACCGAATGATTCTGAAGCAGCAGCCTTCATAGCAGCATTAACCTCAGCCTCTGTTACCTTACCGTCGCAGATAGCAACGAGCTGTGTAAGTGAACCTGTCGGAGTCGGAACTCTCTGTGCGCAGCCGTCAAGTACACCGTTGAGCTCAGGAATAACAAGACCAATAGCCTTAGCAGCGCCTGTTGAGTTAGGAACGATGTTTACAGCGGCAGCTCTTGCGCGGCGGAGATCACCTTTTCTCTGAGGTCCGTCAAGAGTCATCTGATCGCCTGTGTAAGCGTGGATTGTTGTCATATAGCCCTTCTTAATTTTAGCGAGCTTGTTAAGAGTATCAGCCATAGGAGCAAGGCAGTTAGTTGTGCAGGAAGCCGCAGAAATAATCTGGTCGTCCTTTGTAAGAGTACCCTCGTTTACGCTGTAAACGATAGTCTTAACGTCGTTTCCGGCAGGAGCCGAAATAACTACCTTTTTAGCGCCGGCATTGATGTGAGCCATTGCCTTATCTTTCTTTGTGTAGAAGCCTGTGCACTCGAGAACAACGTCTACGTCAAGATCTCCCCAGGGGAGCTCGTTTGCGTCAGCCTTCGCATAAATCTTTATTTCCTTGCCGTCAACTGTGATGCTGTCCTCGCCTGATGTAACCTTGTCGCAAAGAGCGTATCTGCCCTGAGCAGAATCGTACTTGAGCAAATGAGCAAGCATAGCGGGGCTTGTCAAATCGTTGATTGCTACTACCTCATAACCTTCTGCACCGAACATCTGTCTGAAAGCAAGACGTCCGATACGTCCAAAACCATTGATCGCAACTTTAACTGCCATGATTTTTTCCTCCTAATAAATTACTGTTGATTAAAACAGCCCTTTACAGACTGTTCCATATATATATTTTACCTCAATTTTTTAAAATATACAAGAGGGGAATGCTCTTTTTTTACCATTTTCACACAATTTTTTGATTTTTTTATGTTTTGCACAAAATCAATTGACAAATCAAACTAAAAATTATAAATTTATCTTCGCCCTATATTATTTTACATTCCATGTAAAAACGCTTGTCGTGCGCCTCACCCATCGAAAATGTCTTTCTGGGGAGAGCTCCGTCATTTATTACTGTTCTGAAAAGGTCGCTTTTTGCCATTGGCGGCAGTATGAAACCGATAGTGCCGTCCTTTTCGGATAGCTCCCTTACGACTTCCGCGCCGTGAATGTAGTCAATTTTAAGATTCTTGTAGTAAATTTCAAAAAACCGCTCAAGACTGCCTACCGCAAGGGTACACGGTGAGTCGTTTATGTAGATGAAGCCTGATGTTCCCTTAAAGCAATAATCTATCCGCTGGCCGCCCTCATCGGTATCCGAGGTTCTGTAATAGCTTTTCAGTGCGGAGAGAATTTCGTTTGGCTGTATATCAAATACTACTCTGTGTATTGGCTCAAAATCTATTGAGCTGTCGTGAACATTCATCAGCTCAACGAGCGCAAACCGCGCCGGGTGCGTTTTCCGTTCCTCTTCTGTCAGCGTCTTTTTTATATTCTCCCAGCATGTTTTGGCAGTTGCGAGCGAATGGTTTCCGTCACCTACGGCAAATTGAAGCGTGGCCTTGTCTGTTGCATATTTTTTGGTAAAGCGGCTTCTTTCTCCGAGCTCGTCTATCGCCGAGAGCGCGCGCTGAGCCGCTTCATCGCTGACAAGGTACCCGGCAAGATGCCCGGAGTCCATCTGCAGGTCAAAATCATATATCTTGGTAAAGCTGTCTTTTTCCGATACGAGCGGCTCTATCGCTGTATTCTCATCGTCGTCTATGAGCATTATTATGTGAGGAACCTCCAATGCGGCGTTTTCACGTATAGCCACTCTGGGCGGTATACGGCTTAAAACAGTGCCCTCGGTCGCACGTATGAGCGATGTACTGCCCTTTGAAAAATCGTACTGCTCCAAATCAACTGTACCAATCAGCCCATAGCCCTTTTTCCCGGACCGAAGAGTGCGTTCGACGAGAATGAGCGAGCTCTCATATTCGTGGAATATTCCCGACGCGAGATATTCCTCCATTTTTGAGTTTATTGCCTGTATGCGCTCGCCTGCGCTTCCGTCATTGAGGTATATTTCCGGAAAAATGATGTTCAGCGATGATGGGCTGCCGCCTACGAACTTTTTAACAGCGTCCCAATATTCAGGCTGTGATGTGTACTGGTCACACGCTACAACGCTCCATTTTACCGGGTCCGTATTTTCAGGAATAAGAATGTCCGCCTTATCAAAAACTCTCATAAATTTAAACCTCCGTATTTCTTGTAATGTCAGCGCAAACCGCATCGACAGCCGCTATAAGGTCGCTCGGTGCAAGCTTAAGAGTTATTCCGCATACTCCGCCGCTCACCGCCGCAAAATCACAGCTGCGGACACTTTCGTCTATATATGTCGGGTATTTCTTTTTCATGCCTATGGGAGATACACCGCCTCTTATATACCCTGTCAGCCCAAGAAGCTCCTTTACGTGTATAAGCTGTATGCTTTTGTTGTGCGAAACAGCGGCGAGCTTTTTCAGGTCAAGCTCATCGCAGACAGGAATCACCGCTACGAGAATCCCTGTCTTGTCACCTCTGGCTACGAGCGTCTTAAACGACTGCTTCGGCGGTATGCCGACCAGTTCGGCTATATGCTCACCAAAATTTTCTCCCACTTCTTCGGCAACGTATTCCACCGTTTCAAACTTAATTTTTTTCGCCGCCAGCATACGCATGGCGTTTGTTACTGTCTGCTTTTTCTTTGACAAAATATCACCCGTCTTTTTTATACAAAATGCGTTTTTATCACGGCGCGCCGTTTCACGCGCTCCTATATGGAATTATACTACATAACGCTAAATAATTCAATACAATTTTTCACAAAATCGGCAAACAAAAAGCTGCCACCACAAAGCGTGGTGACAGCCTGTATACACTTATTAGTGAGCGATAGCGATTTCTGTATCCTTATCGAAGATGTGAAGCTTATTCATGTCTATTGCTATCTTAATATTATCGCCGAGCTTAGCTGTTGATCTCTGATTAACTCTTGCAGTGAACGGAATGTCAGCTATCTTGAGGTAGAGATATGTCTCAGCACCCATCATTTCAGTTACGTCAACGTAAGCGTCAACTACGCTGTCAGGGTTTGCGGCAACCATAGCCTGATCGTCATGAAGATCCTCAGGTCTGATACCGAGCATAACAGTCTTGCCTATGTAATCCTGAAGCTCTTTCTTGCTTGCTTTGCCGTCCGGGAGCTTGATTGAGAAGCCGTTGAATACAGCATAAACACCGTTTTCTTTTTTAACGAGGTCTGCCTCAACAAAGTTCATCTGCGGGCTTCCTATGAATCCGCCGACAAAAGCGTTGCAGGGGTAGTTGTAAAGGTTAGCCGGAGTATCAACCTGCTGGATGAATCCGTCCTTCATAACAACGATTCTTGTACCCATTGTCATAGCCTCTGTCTGGTCATGTGTAACGTAAATGAACGTTGTTTCAAGTCTCTTATGGAGCTTGTTTATCTCTGTTCTCATGGCAACACGGAGCTTAGCGTCAAGGTTTGACAGCGGCTCATCCATGAGGAATACCTTAGGATTACGAACGATAGCACGGCCGAGAGCAACACGCTGTCTCTGACCGCCTGACAAAGCCTTCGGCTTTCTGTCAAGAAGATGGCTTATATCGAGTATCTGAGCTGCCTCGTTAACACGTCTCTTTATTTCATCTTTCGGAGTTTTGCGAAGCTTAAGCGCGAACGCCATGTTCTCAAAAACCGTCATGTGCGGATACAAAGCGTAGTTCTGGAAAACCATCGCTATATCTCTGTCCTTAGGAGCGATGTCGTTCATAAGCTTGCCGCCTATGTAAAGCTCACCCTCAGTAATCTCCTCAAGTCCGGCGATCATTCTGAGCGTAGTCGACTTACCGCAGCCGGAAGGACCTACAAGGATAATAAACTCCTTATCCTCAATGTCAAGCGTGAAATCGCTTACGGCCGTAACGCCGCCGGCGTACTTCTTGTAAACACCTTTTAACTGTACATCTGCCATTTTTTAAATCCCCTCTCGTCTTGCGAAAACATTTCATCAATTATCCTATATAACCGCTGCTGTGCAGTGATGTTTAGGAGCGGCCCACAGCCGCTCCAATTACGTCCTATAGCAAAATCAATTACGCTATTATAATACCACAAAGCCTGTGTTTTGTGAAGTCTATTATTGCACAAAATTTAAACAGTATCTTTAGTCACATTACCCATACCCATTAAAAACACTGTTTTTTTCATACTTTCATTAGTAAAATTGCATAAAGTTTTGAGGATTTACGGCGTTTTCTGCATCTTTAAGGAAGTGCGTTTGGATATATTGACCATATTTAAAACGGTATTTTGTTTATATTTATATAAGCAAAAAATGTTATTCGGCTGACTTTGAAGCAGCTATTACCTTTTCGGCTATTTGCTGCGGAGCCGGCTCATATCTCGAGAATTCGTAGGAGAAAATGCCCCTGCCTCGGCTCATCGATCTGAGGTCGGTTGCGTATTTGAACATCTCGGACATAGGTACTTCCGCCTCAACCATGTTAAGTCCGGGCTTGTCGCTTTCGCCCATGCCCATAATCTGACCTCGTCTCTTGTTAATGTCGCCTATTATATCACCCATTATGCTTTCGGGAATATATACCTTAAGATAGCCTATCGGCTCAAGCAAAACAGGGTTTGCCTGCTGCATTCCTGACTTGAAAGCAAGCGCCGCCGCCGTTTTGAACGCCATTTCAGACGAGTCTACCGGATGGTATGAGCCGTCGAGGAGAGTCGCCTTTACGTTTACTACTGGATAACCTGCCAGAACTCCGTGCTCACAGCATTCGCGAAGTCCCTTTTCGACAGCCGGGAAGTAGTTTTTGGGGACGCTGCCTCCGAATACCTTCTCCTCAAACGTAAGCTCTTCCGTGAGTCCCGGCTCAAATTCGATTATGACGTGGCCGTACTGACCGTGGCCGCCCGACTGCTTCTTGTGCTTGCCTTCTGCCTTTGCCTTGCCGCGTATCGTCTCCCTGTAAGGAACTATCGGCTCTTCAAGTATCACGTTGACGCCGTATTTTGACGCAAGCTTGCTCGTTATAACGTCTATATGCTGTTCACCCAAACCGTTTATGAGCATTTGCTTTGTTTCGGTGTTATTTGTTATGCTGAATGTCGGATCCTCGTCCGTAAGCTTCGTCAGGCCGCTTATTATCTTTTCCTCGTCGCCCTTTGCCTTAGGCTTTACCGCCATCGTGAGCACCGGAGCCGGAAATTCTATTCCCGTGAGAATTATATCTTTTCCCGTGTCGCAGAGCGTATCACCCGTCTTGGTTTTGTCAAGCTTTGATACGACGCCTATGTCGCCTGCCTTTATCTGCTTTGCTTCTATCTGCTTTTTGCCGGAGAGCATAAATACTTTGCCTATGCGTTCCTGCGTGCCCCTGTTTGGGTTGTAAAGCGTAGAGTCTGACTTGACATCGCCTGAATACACTCTGAACATAGACATTTTTCCAACGAACGGGTCTACTATTGTTTTGAAAACTATCGCGCTCGTAAGCTCTGTTTCGGACTGCACCACCTCAACCGGCTCGCCGCTTGACGCGGTATAGGCCATCTCCGTTATCTCAGACGGCGCGGGCAGGTATTTTCCTATGCCGTCCATAAGGCTTCTTACGCCGATGTTGTCCTGGCCGGAGCCGCAGTAAACGGGGAATATGCTTCCTTCCTTGACTCCCTTTCTTATTGCTTTTTTTATCTCGTCAAACGTGAACTCCTCGCCGTTAAAATATTTGACCATCAGCTCTTCATCGGTTTCAGCGACAGCCTCCATTATCATTTCACGAAGCGGAGCCACAGTCTCTGCCATTCCGTCCGGTACAGGAATGTCAACTCTGTCCTTGCCCTCATACCTTCTTGCCGTCATATCGATTATGTCTACGAAGCCCTTGAACTCATCGCCCTCTCGAATAGGATAAACGAAAGGTGTTATGCTCTTTCCGAAAACCTCTTTCATCTGTTCGAGAGTCTTTTCATAGCTCGCCCTTGTGTCGTCTATCTTGTTTACAAAAAACATAGTGGGAAGCCCTCTTTGCTTCGCGTATGAGAACACCTGCTCGGTGCCGACTGAAACGCCGCTTCTGCCGCTTAGAACAATGAGCGCCGAATCGGCTGCGCGGACTCCTTCCTTTACGTCCCCGACAAAATCAAAAAATCCCGGCGTGTCCAAAATATTATATTTCATGCCCTTCCATTCAACCGGAGCTATTGAAGTCTGAATGGAAAACTGGCGCTTTATCTCTTCGCTGTCATAATCGCAGACGGTGTTCCCGTCAGCCGTCTTTCCCATCCTGTCAATCGTTCCGGCATTGAAAAGCATAGCTTCAGCAAGCGTAGTTTTTCCGCATTTTCCATGCACCATGACTGCCACGTTACGAATTTCGTCCATTGCGTATTCTTTCATATGTCTGCTAACCTCCTGCTTATATTTTAAGGCGCGCGTCCGGCGCGCACCTCGTGGGCTGACTTATCCGCTGCCCGAAAAAACAGCTTTCTGCGGCGTTTTTTCTGAGACGCCGGGCGGTTAAGTAAGAGAATTTCTCGCCCCGGCTTTGATGACAGATACAAAAGCCCTATAAAAAAAAACAACTTGATTTATATATGCCCCCATTATATTATCGTAAACAAAAAAAAGACCGTCACTTTGTGAAAAAATAACGGTCGTTTTTTATGCATTTTTCAGAGTGATTCTATGAGGTCGTTCATGCTGTAAAAGCCGGGCTTCTTTCCTGCAATGAATTTTGCCGCCCTCAGCGCCCCCACCGCAAAGACCTCTTTGCTTGCCGCGCTGTGCTCAAGCTTTATGACCTCGTCGGTGCCGGCAAAAATAACGGAGTGTTCTCCGACTATTGTTCCGCCACGGACGGAGTGAATACCTATTTCCTCTTTCTTCCTCTTTTTCCTGGCGGTGTGCCGGTCATAAATGTACTCAGTCCCGCCGCTTCTTTCATCGCGTATCGCGTCGGCTATTGCGAGAGCAGTTCCCGACGGTGCGTCTATCTTCTGATTGTGATGCATTTCTACAATCTCAATGTCAAAAGAGCCGTCAAGCAGCCGCGTCGCCTTTTTTGCGAGGTCAATTAGAAGGTTTATGCCAAGGCTCATGTTAGCGGAGAAAAATATGGGTATTTCTTCTGACGCCGCCTCAAGCATATTTTTCTGCATATTTGAAAGTCCGGTAGTTGCTATAACAGCAGGGAGCTTTCGCTGCCTGCAGTAAGAGAGCAGCCCTTCCAGTGAGTCGGGGTGCGAAAAGTCGATAACGACATCCGCCTCCCCGCTGTATTCAGACGGAGACCTGAACACAGGATAGTCGTTTTTAACCTCGCCCGTTATGTCGAATCCGGCAGCTATGGCACATTCATCGTCTGAAGAGGCAAGCCGGGAAATTACCTGTCCCATTTTTCCGTTGCAGCCGTTCATAATTATTTTTACCATGGTAAATCAAAGCCTTTCTTATATGTAGGATCATCAGTTCAATTGTATCATAAACTTTCTGCTATGTCAATGCACATAAATTATTTTACGGCATAGTATATATCATCAGATATAACGGAGGTGGTAGCGGTGTCAAAATGCAGACGCCCGTTCAGGTTCGACCCGTCGATCCTGACAGCAAAAGTGCTCGGGACACTGACATTCGCGTTTTGCCTGGGCACTGCAATCGGGCTTTTCATGCCCGCGGCGTTTATAGCTGTTGCGGAGACGTGTCTGCTTGTCTTGCTGGCGTATTTTTGCCTGTTCAGATGGTAGGTACATAAAAGCTTTCGGAAAGGATATGATGTTATGAAAATCGTTGTTTTCAAAATGCCTAAATTTTTCTCGGGAATAGTTAAAAGTTTTCTCAGAATGTAAAGGCCGCGCAAAGATGGGGAGGAAGTTTTTCTGATATTCCCCGAATTTTTGAGGGAGCGCTTTTTAAGCGCTCCTTTGTTTTTTTTGTAAATTTTTATTGACAAAACGGAGGAATTATTATAGAGTATAATCTGATATATGTAATGATATGAAAAATTTTTAAAAAAATTTCAGAAATATCCCCCAAAAAAGTATGGAATGAAACGAATAATATAATACAGGATATACAAAACGTTAATCCATATTTTGTGTAAGGAGATGTTGACTATGAAGAAATTTACCGTATTGGCAATAGTTATGTCAATGCTGCTGTCAAGTGCGGCTGCTTTTGCAGCGGACGGCGTAAAAAATGATGCTGTACAAAATGAAAAGAGGACGAACAGAAAGACGAGCACGTGCAGGATAAAGAGGACGCGCAGAAAGACGAGCACGTGAAAGATAAAGACCGCGACGATGACCGCGACAACGACAGAATAAACAAGGGAAGAGATTATAACAAGCAGTATCTTGAAAATAAAAAGCGTGAACGCAAGGAAGCCAAGATTGATGCAAAGGGCTTTTTGAAAGAGCTCAAGGCGTTTTTCCGTTTTGCTGACCTTATAACGAGAAAAGATATATTGGCAGAGATAGCTCAGGTAAAGCGAGAGCTGATGGATTTTACAATCAGCGCCTTTTTCAGGGGTGTTGAGATAGATTTTGACAGGTATGACGGAGTGAGACCGGTTATTGAAAACGACAGGACTCTTGCACCGGTCAGAGCGGTGCTTGAGGCGCTGGGAGCTGATCTTACCTGGAAAAATGATACCCGGAGCACCGCAGACGGCGTCTCCTGCTCCCAAAAATCAACAGGATAAGGGCAGCACAAAAAAACTGAGAAGCCGAAAACCTCCCGAAAAAGCAGCTCTGACAGCAAAGACAAGGAAAAAACAGCGGCAGGCAAAACAATAGGCAAAATGACACCGGGCAGAAAAACAACAGAAAACAGTGAACCGTCCCGAGAAAAAAACGCTTCCTCTACCTTAGGAAGCGTTTTTTTTATTTATCTTTTTGCAAAGCATTCGCTGCAATAAACCGGCTTATTGTTTTTCGGCTCGAACGGAACCTTGTCAACTTTGCCGCAGGCAGCGCACACGATTTCATACATCTGCTTATTTTCCCTCATGCTGTTTTTGCGGGCGTCACGGCAAGCCTTGCATCTTACAGGCTCGTTTTCAAAACCCTTTTCCGCATAAAATTCCTGTTCGCCGGCAGTGAAAACGAATTCCGCACCGCAATCCTTACAAACAATGGTTTTGTCTTCGTACATCAGTTTTTACCTCACTTTAATAATTAGTCTTTTGCCCGGGCCGGTTTTGCACCGGCAACATTTTATCCGCTTTACTACTTAAGCTACGCAGGCGTATATTAAAAAAACACTTTTAGTCGTCCGCCAAAACAGCGCTCAGCTTTCTTCTGAGCCGGTTCAGTGCGTTATCGACAGCCTTCTCATTTACAGAAAGCAGCTTTGCCGTTTCGCGGTAGCTCATATTGCTGAGATAGCATAACAGGACGTTTTTTTCGCGGTCGCTGAGCGAGCCGTTTATAATGCGCCCGATGCTTAACAGGCTCTCGCGGTCTGCAACTATTTCCTCAGGGTCAAAGCAGTCATTTTGAAAAAAGTAAGGCGCTGCAACATCAAGAGAAATGTACGAATTAAGAGGCAGGTGCTTTTTTCTCGAAGCGGACCTGACAGCCGATACAATCTTTCTCGATATGCAGACAGATGCGAATGCACGAAAACAACCGCCCATGCTTTCATCATAATCCCTGACAGCCTCAAGTAAACCAAGGAGCCCTTCCTGAATGAGATCCTCTCTGTCACCGCCGGGAACAAAGTATTTGCGCGAAAGGCAGAAAACATAGTCGGTATATCGTTCAATCAGAGTATTTTCCGCAGGCTTATCGCCAAGCCTGGCGAATCTGACAAGCTCTGTGTCGCTGAGATTACAAGTTTCGGACTTAAGCAATTACATTAACTCCTTCTGTAATCCCGGTACTCGGTCAGTATATCATAAGTGAAGTGATTTGTCAAGCATTTTATACAAAAATGTAAAATTATAGCTTTTTTTATCTATCAAAATATACAAATCGCGTGTACCGAAATATATTATACGGCATGACGGGGGTCAGAGAGTTTAGCTCCGACGCCCGCCGAGCCTTAGTTTTTTATCCGCTGTTTATTTAAGCTGGAGCCGGATTTTATCCGCTACCATGGCAATAAACTCTGAATTTGTCGGCTTGCCCTTGAAGTTTTGCACCGTGTATCCAAAAATCTCGTTTATGGTTTCCTGATGACCTCTTGACCATGCGACTTCTATTGAATGTCGGATTGCGCGCTCGACTCTGCTTGAGGTTGTTTTGTACTGTTTGGCTATCTCAGGATACAGCCGTTTAGTAATGTAGTTGAGCATATCCATATTTTCCACCACCATCATTATTGCGGAACGTATGTAATGGTATCCCTTTATATGCGCCGGAACGCCGAGATCGTGTATAACTTCTGTAACTATCTTTTCCAGGTCATACGGCTTTTTCTGTGCAACGCCTGTCTCCTCCACGTCCGCTATGCTTTTTATCGCCTCCGAAACAGCAAGTGGAGTGAGCGGTTTTATAAGAAAGTGATTAGCACCCATTGTCAAAACGGTTTCCATTGTTTTATCGCTGCCGCTGACCGAAACGCATATAACTGTGACGTGGCTCAGGTCGGTTCCGGTACGCGATGCGCGTTTTAAAAACGCTATACCGTCAAGCCGCGGCATTATTATGTCAAGCAAGATAACATCCGGCTTTGTCTGCTGAAAAATTTCCCAAGCCTCTTCCCCGTCGTAGGCTCTGTAAACAGCGCTGACATAATCCTCGCGGCGCAGGTACTCGGCTGTTTTGTCTGTAAACGTCCTGTTATCATCTGCAACTAAAATTGTAAGCTTCCTGCTCATAGTGAACTCCTTTCAAAATTGCATTTTTAGGGCATACAAAAGTAAGAAACGTCAGGACTTACCCCCCCTGATCCTCTGAAAGCGTTAAAAACTTTTAGCCGTTACTGTAATTAACTGTCAATAAAACGGAAATAAAATGGAAATAATTGACATTTCTTATATATATTACCATTTATTTCCAAATATATCAATACCTTTTCAAAAAAACTGGAAATTTTTGACAGTTTTTACAAATATTATACAATTACGATAGGGTAATTTTTATTTTTTTGCAAAAAAAGGGAATCGACTAAATAGTCGATCCCCAAAACCGCGTGAAACCAAACACGGTAACAACCCGGAAATGATTATAGCATTGTGCATTTCAAAAGTAAAGTATTATAACAAAAAAGAATACAACCTGTGACTAAAATGTAAAAAAAAGAATATTTGTATAATGTATGATTTTCCAGTTATGATAAAAAAACAAAATAATTATTGCATTTTATAACAAAGCATGATATAATGAATTGGAAAGAAAAGGGGAGAAGCAGATGAACGTATATTTTAACACCTGCACAGACGCCATAAACCACGCGAATAAAACAAAGATGTACGGCGTATATTACACGAATGACACGACGAGCAATACGAACATACATGTTCACGAATGCTGCGAGGTGTTTTTCTGCGCTGCCGGAGGGAAAAACTTCCTTATAGACGACAGGGTATATAATGTCGAAAGCGGAGATGTATTTATAATAAACCAGTACGAGCCGCACAAGATAACATTTGACGAGGACGAGGTTTTTGAGCGGTTTATACTGCAGGTGCACCCGGAATTTTTGTACGCCAACTCAACAGAGTATACAGACCTGTCGCGCTGCTTTTACATGAGGAGCCCGGAGATTTCCAATAAGCTCCGACTCGGAAGCGATGGATTCAGTTATTTCAGAAACCACTTTGATATGCTTAAAAAGACGTATCCTTACGGCGACGATGTTATAAAAAATTCCATCGTTTTGCAAATGCTGTCAAAAATAAACGGTGAGTTTACCGGCAGCGTTAAATACGAGCCGAGCATTTCAGCTCACAGCGTGGTCGCAAAGAGCGTTGAGTTCATAAACAGCAATCTTTCAGAGCCGCTTTCACTTGACATGATAGCGAAAAATTCATATGTATCGGTAAATCAGCTTTGCCGCCTTTTCAAAAGCCATCTTGGGACAACGGTTACAAAATACATAATTTCGCGGCGCATAACAGAGGCGAAAAAAATGCTCCGAAAAGGCGTGAGCGTCGGAGAAACAGCGCTCAGCTGCGGGTTTTTTGACTATGCCAATTTCATAAGAACATTTAAAAACACCGTCGGAGTATCGCCGGGAAAGTATGTGCAGACCACCTACGGAGACTAATCGTTTTTATCATCAACGGTCGGAATGAAATGTCGCGCGAACTTGCTTTTACCTCTTGTTTTTACGTAAAAATAGCCAATGATGCTGAAAATTACCGCGCCCGCAAAATTTGTAAACAGATCCTTCATTGTGTCTATAAGCCCTATATCGAGGTAGCCGTTTATGGGAAGAGCCGTGCCGTTTACTGCCGTGCTTGTTATATTTTCTATAATGATTGGCTTGTTAAGCCCTGATTCGTTGAGGAGCACTGACGATATCGAGCTTACAACAAAATCCTTTTGCATATCGGTGCCTATGAGCATATCGCACCCAAATTCAAAAAACTCCCAGAGCACGCCGATGGTCATTGAAAAGCAAAAAGCCGCTACCGTCAGGTAAAACGGTGAAAGGGAGAATTTTATTTTTGTGTTGCTGTTCAGGATATCGACCATGGCAAAGCCCACCGCGGCGCATATAAAACCGTTTATTGCGTGCAGCATAGTGTCCCAGAACGGAAACCGTGTGTAGTAGCTGTTCATTTCACCGAGAATTTCCGCGGCGAATATGAAAAGCAGTATGATAACCTCAAGGGCTGTGGGAAGCTTAATTGAAAAATTTTTTTCAATAAATGCCGGTACCAAGAACAGCAGAAGCGACAGTGCGCTGACGAACAGGTTCTCGTAATTTCTGCTTATGGCTGAGAACACCATCGCGGTGATAACGAGCGCACGCAGCAGCACAAACACGGCGAATGTTACTTTGTGTTTTCTAATTTGATTTACGAGCGAGGAAAAAAATCCAACCTTTTTTTTCTTGCTTTTTTTCATATGAACACCTTTCTTTTTAGAAAATATAACCTGATTAAAAACGGCGTTTGATTCACAAAATACACTTGAAGATGATCTTCACATAAAACATGAAAGGCAGTGAAATGCCGTGAAAAAAAGAAAACGCATTGATCACCGAATGGCGGAGCCGGAGTTTTCAGACGCTGTCAGCATGACCGATCAGACCGGCGCGGTGCCGTCTGCGCCGCAAAATGAGGGAGAGCTCGAGTCATATATGGAGATCATAAACTTTTCTGCGGACTCAGCAAATGTATTTATGAACGGAGAAAGTAAATAAGTCCGCATAATTTCCGCTTTCGGGGTATCGGTAATACCTTTACCGATACCCCTTAATTTGTAAATCCGCCGTTGCCGGCAAACGGGCTTGTAAACGACGGCGAAAGCGTGTACGGAACTCCCTGTGCCGCAGCAGATGCCGCTGTTTTGAAGCAGACGGGAATCACTGGCACGTCGTTTTTGAATATTTTTACAGCTGACTGTACATCGATTGCCGAGATGTAGATAAACTGCGGATTTTCATACCTGAAAATATTCCCGCTTCCCAGTATGTCGCCCATGTTGACCGACACGCGGCGCGAGCAGATAAAAACGTCAAAGGCTCCGCTTTCAAGGTATGGAATAGCATTGTCTGTTTCTATCCTTTTGCATGTTATGCCGAATGCACCGAGAGACGATGCCACAGCATCAAACAGCGGAATAAGATCCGCGCTTTCAACGAGAATATCAAGCGTTATCGGTGCTCCGTTCTCGCGGTAAATGCCGTCTGTCCTTTCAAATCCGCCCCTTTGCATGCGTGATTCCGCCTCTTCAACGGAATACTCGCTTTCGTACATATCCTCCGTTACGAACGCAGAGCCGGGAATAATAGGTATCGGAGAAAATTCGCCGGTGTACGGGAACAGGTTTTTTGTCATTGTTTCAGTATCAAGAGCGCTGTAAACGGCGCGCCGTATGTGCTCGTTTACGCTCTGGCAGTTAAATCCAAGCATTATGACACTGTCTGTCGGATATATGCTGTTTTGCGAATTGACACGCGGCGTGTATGATGAAAGCTCGGAGCTGTCTATGCTTATCATGTCCGTCTCGCCTGCGTCAAACAGCCGGCGCACACGTTCCTCGTCAGGCGCGTTTATTATCCTGAGATTTGAAAATGAAGGCAGCTTGTCGTGATACCTGTCAAATACCTTAAAGAGGTATGTGTCAAAGCTTGATTTGGCATTGTAACAGAACGGGCCTGTGCCGTTTGGCAGACTCATGGTCTGCGGAGCGTTGCTTTTCACGATGGGGAACGTGAAAAGGAGCTCCGGCGCCGCGACAGGCTCACGCAGCGTAACGGCAACGCAGCCGGTGTTAACGACTCTTGCCGACGAGATTCGGTCGCTTTTGTAAACGGAATATCCGCCTGCGACCATGTTTATCGAAAAAGCAGCGTCATCGGCTGTGAAGTCGCTTCCGTCATGGAACTTTACGCCCTTTTTGATGTATATAAGAATGTTTGTTCCGTCAGCTTCAAGAGAGTTCGCAAGCTTCGGCGCCGCCGTCTGATCCGCGCGGCGCTCAAACAGCGGCTCATATATGAATCCCAGGCAGTACCTTGCGTGCTCCGACGCGACCGAGTGCGGCTGAAACTCCGAGTTTGCCATTGCTACAGTTACCGTGTCGAGCTTTTTGTCCGGCTCCGCTGTGCGGATAGTCGTCTCCTGCGGCGGTCCCTCCGTTTTGCCCGGCAGATCAAGCCTGATTTCACAGCCGCAAAGCAGGGCAATGCTGAAAAGTATGCAGAGAAATTTTTTCAATAGGATTACTCCTTTTCTTTAAAATAATCAAATACTGCCTTAGCAGTCCTTTTGTCCACCGCCTCGCACAGCTCGTCAAGCGATGCAGATTTGATTTTTGATATGCTGCCGAATTTTGAAATAAGCGCGTTTCTTCTCGCCGAGCCAACGCCCGGTATGCTTTCAAGCTCTGAATGAAAGCTCTTTTGCGTGTGCAGCTTCCTGAAATACGTCACGGCAGCCCTGTGCACCTCGTCTTGTATCCGCGTTACCAGCCCGAAGGCTCCGCTTATCGGCGGAAGCTCTATCTCCGCATCTGCGCTGACGATGCCGCGCGTCTTGTGCTTGTCGTTTTTCACAAGCCCGAAAACGGGTATCTCCGCGTCCATGCTCTCGAGCGTCTGCTGTATCGCCCTCACGTGGCCTTTGCCGCCGTCTGCAAATATCAGGTCGGGGAGCGGCAGAAATTTTGCCTGTGACGGGAGCAGCTCTCCGCTCTCTATTTTTGACGTCTCCTCGTACGCCCTGCGTATGCGCCTGTATATAACCTCCTGAGTCGACGCGTAGTCGTTCGCGCCGTCTACTGTTTTTATCCTGAAATTTCTGTATTTTTTAGGCGATTTTTTGCCGTTTTCAAAAACGACCATTACGCCAACACTGTCTTCGCCCGATATGTTTGAAATATCGTAGCACTCTATCCGCTCCGGGACCTTTTCGAGCATGAGCGTATTTTTCAGCTCCGCCGCCGGCGAGGTTTTGTTTTCACGCATTTTCCGAAGTATCATGTTGTCAAGCTCTATTTCGGCGTTTTTCCTGACCATCTCGGCAAGGCGCGCTTTCTCGCCCTTTTGCGGAACGGTCAGC
>CALXSX010000005.1 GCA_944391265.1 uncultured Clostridia bacterium
ACTTTTGGACATAATGCTGCCGGGCATGGACGGCTGGCACGTATGCACGGGAATAAGGGAGAAAAAGCAGACGCCGATAATTTTTATGACTGCAAAAAGCGAGGATATAGACAAAATACGCGGGCTAAGCCTCGGCGTTGACGATTACGTGACGAAGCCGTTCAGCCCGAACGAGCTTGTCGCAAGGGTTAAAGCGCATATTTCCCGATATGAGAAGCTGTCCGGAGCGGACTCGGTTATAAAAACGGGGAATCTGACGATTGACTCTGAAGCAAGGCGCGTTTTCAGGGACGGAGCTGAGCTGCAGCTGACGGCGAAGGAGTTTGACCTGCTTCTTTTTCTCGTCAAAAACAAAGGGAAAACAATTTCAAAGGAAGTTATATTCGATAAGATATGGGGCTTTGAAGCGATAGGCGACATATCAACCGTAACGGTGCACATACAGCGCATACGCGAAAAGCTCGGAGACGACAACAGGATTCAGACGGTGTGGGGAGTTGGCTACAGGTACTGCGAATAAAACCGCATCAAAAAAATACCCCTCCGCACAAAAGCGGCAGGGGTATTTTGAAATGTTCACACGCGCAAAAATTACGCGGATTATTTTATTTCTATCGGCTCTGTTACAATATCCATTTTATCGGCGCTGTCAAAGCCCATAAGGGAAAGGTCGTCTCTTTTTGTAAGAACAAGAGTCGTGTCATAGCCGATATCGTGTATTCTGTTTGAAAGCGCTATCTTGCCTCCGTTATCGGTGAGCGCCCTGAGAACCACCTTTCCTACTACAGCGGTATCCTCCGTGTAGTCAAACACATCTGTCGTAACGTAAACCACCTTTGCCATATCGCTGCTGAAATCTCCGTTTTCAGCGCCCATAGCGTTCGCATCCGTTCCGTCCGGCAGAGTAAGCCCTGAGGAAACAAGCTCAAATTCGTCCTTGTTGTAGATGATTCCGGCTGAATATCCGCTGTATGCGTACTCAGGATAAAGGTCAAGATTTGACGCCACGATTGACACTGTGACCTCATCGCCGGCCGAAACATCTTCCTTATCGGCTTGAACTGAAAGCGTCAGCCTTTCTTCGTCTGTTATCTCCATGCCCGAATCGACCGTTATTGTCGACTTGTCCTCAGACCATGTGTAAACCACCTTGAGCGCCGTGAGCACCTGCTCAAGCGGAACAAGAGTCCTGTCATCGACTATCTTGAGCGGAGCGGCAAGCGGAAATTCTTCAGCCGTACCGTCTGCAACCGATGTGAACGTAAACACTCTCAGAGTGTCCTTGCCTATGTACATGAACAGCCTTGTAAGGTTGTCCTTTGAGTTGATAACCACCATCTGTTCGTCAGCGTACCAGTCAACAGACGCGCCTGCCATTGAGCAAACGCGGCGAACGGGCGCCATGTACACATCGTTTATATACTCTCCCTCCGGTCTGTCGAAAACGATTTGCCTTTCAGCCCACATAACGACCGGCTCCTCCTGCGCAAAAACGCCGGTAAACGATACAAGAACCGCCGCTGCTGCAAGCAAAGCAGATACTATTTTTTTCTTCATATTCGTTTCTCCTATCCGCCGCCCGGTAAAAAGCGGCACTTTTTTACATAATTATATCACAGCCGCCGTGAAGATTCAAGTGTTTTTTTATTTTATATTGACATACAGGAGGCAGATGTGGTAAAATAAATCGGATAAAAAAACAGAGCAAGTCGAATGCTTACTCTGAAAACACTTAGTGTCTGTTTAGCAAATCAGTCAACGATAAACTTCTTGAGTGAATCGATAAACTCATCGCAGTTGTCGTCATGAACTTCAACCTTGATAGGCTTCGACAAATCGAGACTGAAAATGCCCATTATAGACTTTGCGTCAACAACGTATCTGCCGGATGTCAGGTCAACGTCAAAATCGTATCTGCTCACGATATTAACAAAATCCTTTACATCATTGATAGAGCTGAGCAACAGGTTAAATGTTTTCATAAAGTACTCCTCCTTATATTCCTGACATTTTCTGCGGAGTGTAATTTCTCCGTCAAGTATATAATACACTTTTTCCCGGGCGAAGTCAAGGAAAATACAGGGATTTTTATTTTTTTAGGAAATTATACTAACTGGGGAAAAGCGGATATATGCATTTTGACATTATTCAATAAATCGAAAAAAAACGGAACTTTTTGAAAGGCTGAAAAAAGAATGAAAACTGTTGCATTTTGCACTCTTGGCTGCAAGGTCAATCAATACGAAACGGAAGCCATGGCGGAGCTGTTTAAAAAGAGGGGCTATGCTGTCGCCGATTTTTCGGAGCCTGCCGACGTTTATGTCATAAACACGTGCAGCGTTACGTCCATGAGCGACAGAAAATCGCGCCGGATGATACGCCGGGCGAAAAAGCAAAACAGCGGCGCAGTCGTGATAGTGTGCGGCTGCTACGCGCAGGTAGCTCCGGAGGATGTGATGTCCATAGACGGGGTGAATCTCGTTATCGGAACAAAGGACAAGTCTAAAATAGCAGATGAGGCGGACCGGCTTACGTCGGAAAGCAGGGAATCTGCCGTGTTTGACATCTCAAAAAACCACGAATTTGAAAAAATGACGGTGTCACACTACGATTCCATGACGCGCGCATACATTAAGGTTCAGGACGGATGCAGCCAGTTTTGCACATACTGCATAATTCCGTACGCGAGGGGACCGATAAGGAGCCGCGATCCCGAGGACGTTATCAGAGAAGCGCGCCGCCTTGCGGAGGACGGGTTTACGGAAATAATTCTTGTAGGAATTCACATAGCTTCATACGGGCTTGACCTTAAAACAACATCGCTTGCCGACATTATCCTTAAAATAAACGAAATAGACAAAATAAAACGCATACGCCTGTCGTCAATAGAGCCCATGACGCTTAATTCATCGTTTATCGAAAAAATATCGAAGGCGGACAAGCTCTGCCGCCATTTTCACCTGTCTCTGCAGTCGGGCTGCGCCGCGACGCTTGAGCGCATGAACAGGCGTTACACGCCGCAGGAGTACGAGGCGATAGTAAATTCCATAAGGGAGCATTTCCCCGACGCCGCAATCACGACAGACGTCATGGTTGGATTCCCCGGTGAAACAGATGCGGAGTTTGCCGAGAGTATAAATTTTGTCGATAAAATGAAATTTGCGTACACGCACATATTCCAATACTCGCCGAGACCGGGCACGCCGGCAGCCGGATACCCCGATCAGGTCAGCCCTGAGGTAAAGGAGAAAAGGAGCAAAGCTCTTGAGCTGATTCTTGAAAAAAACGCACAGGCATTTCTTGAACGCTTTGTAGGGCAGACGATGACAGTCCTCTTTGAGCAAAGGGTTAACGGGTATTATGAAGGAAAAACTTCCAATTATATAAATGTTTTTGCTCCGTCTGACGAGGAGCTTTCGTTTGAGTACAGGGACGTTTTAATCGAGCGTGCCGAGCGCGGCGCTGTTTACGGTCATATAGTATAGAACCTTTGACCTTGACAAAGAATAATAAAAAGTGATATAATTTTATAAAAAAGGAGAAGGGCGTGATAATCATGGCAGATTGTTTGTTCTGCAAAATAATAAACGGCGAAGTGCCTTCAACGAAGGTGTTTGAAAATGAGCTCGTCTACGCATTCCGCGACATAGAGCCTCAGGCTCCGGAGCACATAGTTATTGTCCCGAAAAAGCACATTGCGTCGACTAACGACATAACAGCCGAAAACAGCGGATACGTAGCCGCGATTTTCGAGGCTGCTGCACAGATAGCAAAGCAGCTCGGCATAGACGGCGACGGGTACAGGATAGTGAACAACTGCGGCAAACTCGGCGGTCAGACCGTCGGTCATCTGCATTTTCACCTTATGGGCGGACGCAGCTTCGGCTGGCCGGCAGGCTAAAAAACGCTTGACAAGTTTTGCGTTATATGTTATATTTATGGTGAATAAAAAGGTGCAGTATTCTAGTCAGTTCTTCTTATTCGTAAGACGGGCCTAAAAATCCGTAAAATGGCACATCGATGAAGTTCCTGGTGTTTTGCTTTGAATGCCCAATTCGGGGCTGATGCTGGGAGTTAAGGCTTAGGGGCAGCTTTCAACGGCATGAAACCACTGACCCCTTTTCCGCGGAGGCCTGTGACTGTGGTGACCTCTGACGCCCGTTTTCGGCGCAAGTTATTACGGCACAGGGGGAAACCTGCTTTCCGGTTAGTAGCCGCTGCGGCGAATGCTGGGGGCAGCGTAGCCAGCCTTGAGTGGGTATGGCGGATCGGCGATCCATCTCCGCGCTGCTTTTGGCCAAGGCAGGCGGGGCATCGCGCTGTGAAACCATGTCTGCAAAAGAGGATAAGGATATGTTAGACTGCTGAGGAAATCTCCTAGACTGTCCGAATATTCGGAATGAATATGGGATTGCAATACGGACTCAGTGGCAATCCGGTCAAGCAGGCGGCAACGCTGCTTAACGCCCTTTAATGGGAAACCGCCATTCCGGCGACGGAGCGGCAGGGCGCTGGGAAAGCCTACCGGACCTAAGCCGTAAAATTTACCATGTTCATTACCTTTGAATTACTTAAAAAAAGCGTTACCGTGCGCTTTTGTTTTCGTGTTTTTTATCTAAAGGAGCGGGATTGTATAATTGAATAAGGATAAACCCGGTAGAAACAGCTTTAAGGTCGCCAAACCGGCGCAGAACGTATCTGGAGGCAGAGCGTGGGCTTTGATTGCAGTAGTGATGTCGTTTGTGCTCTCAGTGCTTTTCAGTACACTTGCAACATTCAGCCTGTCACGGCTTGATTTGCTGTGGGCTTTTTTCGTATTGCTTGCAATCATAATTATCAATATACTTTTTGACATTATAGGCACGGCGGTGCAGACAGCTGAGGAATATCCGTTCCATTCGCTGTCCGCCAGAAAAGTCCCCGGAGCGGCACAGAGCGTTATGCTCATTCGTCACGCGCCGCAGATTGCGAATTTCTGCTGTGATGTAATGGGCGATATAGCCGGGATAATAAGCGGAGCGGTCACTACGCTCATCGCAGCCGAGATAGTGTCGGCGTTCCACCTCAGCTCCGTTTTGCCGAGTCTTGTGCTGACCGGTGCGGTAAGCGCAATGACTATCGGCGGTAAAGCGTTTTTTAAGGTTACGGCTACTAAAAATTCAAACCGTATAATATTTTTCATGGGGAAAATTACAGGGGTTTTTGTGACAAAAAAACGCTGATTATGATATAGAGGATTGAAAATGAGTAAACTCGATAAAATATCCGCATCGGAAGATGTTAAGAAACTGAGCTTTAACGAAAAAACAGAGCTATGCTCCGAAATAAGTGATTTTATTATAGACACCGTCTCCAAAAACGGCGGACACCTCGCTTCAAATCTGGGTGTGGTTGAGCTTACGGTGGCACTGCACACGGTATTTGACATACCGCGCGATAAATTCGTCTGGGACGTCGGTCACCAGTCTTATGTTAACAAGCTTTTAACAGGGAGGCGCGAAGGCTTTAAAACGCTCAGAAAGCTGGGCGGCATGAGCGGATTCCCAAAAACAAGCGAGTCGGAAGCAGACGTCTTTAACACCGGGCACAGCTCCACGTCAATATCGGCAGCGCTCGGAATAGCGAGGGCGAGAGATTTGTCGGGAGAAAGCTTTTTCGTAGGTGCGATATTCGGTGACGGTTCGCTCACCGGGGGCATGATGTACGAGGCGATGAACGACGCCGGCATATCAAAAACGCCGCTGATTCTTATTTTAAACGATAATCATATGTCGATTTCAAAAAATGTCGGCTCCGTATCAAAGTATCTGCGCGCACTCCGCTTAAATCCGAGATATTCGCATACAAAAAGCGTAGTTGAAAGGTTTCTTGACCGTGTGCCGTATATAGGCGGCTCGGCAAAAAGGGGAATACGGCGCTTTAAACGCCGTCTGCGCTCTGTTATTTTGCCGAACAACATATTTGAAAACATGGGCTTTGAATATTTCGGACCGGTCGACGGACACGACCTGAAAAAGCTCATAGAGGTGCTGACTCTTGCGAAAAATGCGAAAAAGCCTGTTTTTGTGCATGTGAGCACGAAAAAGGGCAAGGGCTATCAGCCGGCAGAGAATTACCCGGAGCGCTTTCACGGGCTCGGTCCGTTCGATAAGGAAACGGGCGAGGTATTGCAGTCAAAGCGCGACTACTCGTCTGTTTTCGGAGACAAGCTCTTCGACATAGCTCTTGAAAACGAAGACGTTGTGGGAATAACCTGCGCAATGCCGCTCGGAACGGGCATGAGCAGGTTTTCAAAATATTTCAGGGACAGGTTCTTTGATGTGGGGATAGCCGAACAGCATGGAGTCACCATGGCGGCAGGCCTTGCCGCAGGCGGCAGGATTCCCGTTATACCTGTGTATTCATCTTTTCTGCAAAGGGCGTACGACCAGATACTGCACGATGTTTGTCTGCAGAATCTGCACGTCGTTTTCGGTGTCGACCGCGCCGGCATAGTAGGCGCTGACGGAGAAACGCACCAGGGCATTTACGATATAGCATATCTTTCTTCTATGCCCAACATGGCAATTTTGTCACCGTCCACATTTTCTGAGCTTGAGGAGATGCTCAGCTACGCGGTAAACGAGCACAACGGACCGATAGCAATACGGTATCCGAGGGGCTCGGCACAGAGCAGCGGACGCATGCCGGCTTTCGAGTTCGGCAGAGCACACAGGCTGTTTACGGGAAACGCGGTGACTGTTTACGCAACCGGCAGAATGGTTGCAGCTGCACAAGAGGTCAGAAGGATTCTCGGCGAGGATACATGCGTAGTAGCTGTCCCGACGGTGCGTCCGCTCGACAGGAAAACAATTCTCGAGACGGCATCGCCTATAAGCTGCGTTATAGAGGACGGCATTTGCTCGGAAGGTCTCGGCAGTGCCATAGCGGAAGTTTTTGCACGCGAAAACGTTGATGCAAAGCTTCTTCTTTTCGGGTTCCCCGACTCACCTGTTCCGGCAGGGACTATAGGCGAGCTTGACAGAAAATACGGCGTTGACGCCCAGTCGATAGCAGAAGCTGTCAGGCGATTGAAGGGGTGATAATTTTTGGCAAAAATACGACTTGATGTTTTCATGACAGAAAAAAATCTTGTGCCGAGCCGTGAGAGGGCGAGAGCGCTCATCATGGAAGGACAAGTTTACATAAATAACCAAAAAGCCGATAAAGCAGGTATGATGATAGACGAAAATGAAAAAAATATAGAAATACGCGGTGAACAGCTTAAATATGTAAGCCGCGGCGGTCTGAAGCTTGAAAAAGCAATGTCTGTTTTTCCGATAAGCCTTGAAAACAAGGTGTGCATGGATATAGGCGCGTCAACCGGTGGGTTCACGGACTGTATGCTCATGTGCGGCGCAAAAAAAGTCTACGCGGTAGACGTCGGGTACGGACAGTTTGCGTGGAAGCTCAGGAATGATGAGCGCGTTGTGAACATGGAGCGCACCAACATACGGTACGTAACGCCTGACATGATAGGAGAGCGCATTGACTTTGCATCGATTGACGTATCGTTTATTTCGCTTAAGCTCGTACTGCCTGTGACGGCACAGCTGCTGTCGGAGACAGGGGAAGTGGTGGCGCTTATAAAGCCGCAGTTTGAAGCCGGCAGAGGTCAGGTCGGGAAAAAGGGCGTTGTAAGAGATAAAAACGTGCATTTGCAGGTGATAAAAAATGTCGCTTCGTATGCAGCGGAAAACGGATTTCACGTTTCAGGACTTGACTTTTCGCCCATAAAGGGACCTGAAGGAAATATAGAGTACCTTGCGTGGCTCACAAGGGAGAGCAAGGGCGCCGACATAAGCGAAAGCGGTATGGCGGAGCTTGTGAGCCTGTCACATAATAATTTGGATTGAGGTGAATTTTTTGGGATTGTCCGATTCATGCATGGTTACCTCCAATAAGGTAATAATAAAATCCTATGCAAAAATAAATCTCACATTAGACGTTACTAAAAAGAGAAAAGACGGGTATCACGACATTGTGACTATAATGCAGACGATAGGTCTGTTCGATGTCGTTACGATAGAAAAAACGCGGAGAAACGGGATAACCTTAAGCACAAATCTCAGCTTTCTTCCGACAGATGAAAGAAACATAGCGTACAGGGCGGCAAAGCTGTTTTTTGAAAGAGCGCTCGTGCTGTGTGACATTAAAATACATCTTGAGAAGAGCATACCTGTCGGCGCCGGTCTCGCCGGAGGAAGTTCAAACGCAGCGGCAGTGCTCGTCGGACTTAACAGGATGTTCGGCAGTCCGCTCACACAAAAGCAGCTCTCAGGCATCGGGGCAGAGCTCGGAGCAGACGTTCCGTTTTGCATGCAGTGCGGCACGGCCCTTTGCAAGGGCATAGGCGATATTGTAACGCCTCTTGCCGATGCACCGCTTATGCATCTTCTCGTCGTAAAGCCGAAACTGAGCATTTCGACAAGGGATATTTACAAAATACTTGACACCACCGAGGTGCCGTCTCACCCGGATACAAATGCAATGCTTGACGCGATTACATCAGGCAGCGTAAAAAGCATTGCAAAAAACCTCGCAAACGTGCTGGAGAACGTAACAGAGCCGCGCTATCCCGTTATAAAGGGAATAAAGCAGACAATGAAAAACCAAGGCGCTTTAGGCTGCATGATGAGCGGCAGCGGCTCGGCAGTGTACGGCATTTTTACAACAGCTGCGGCGGCAGATAAGTGCGCCAAATCGTTTTACCCTGACTTCAGGGATGTTTACTCTGTTTCTACATTCAAGGGATTTTAAAGATTGAGGAGGTTATAAGGAAATGAATACTGAAGCGCTATTTAGCATAGGCTACGGCCTTTACGTTCTGACTGCGAAGGACGCTGCAAAAGACAACGGCTGCATAATAAACTGCGTTATGCAGATAACTGAATCACCAAACACTGTTGCCGTGTCGGTAAACAAGCAGAATTACACAACCGAGATGATTCAGGAAACAGGTGAATTTAACCTGTCCATGCTCACAGAGTCTTGCTCCTTTGACATTTTTAAAAGGTTTGGATTCCAAAGCGGCAAAAACGTCGATAAATTTGACGGGTTCACCTCTGCCAAGCGGAGCGAAAACGGTATTTATTTCATAACCGAAGCGACAAACGCATACATCAGCTGCAAGGTGATGAAACAGATAGACATGGGCACGCATATAATTTTCATAGCTGTCGTGACAGACTGTGACGTGCTCTCATCTGAGCCGTCGGTGACATATGCGTTTTATCACAAGAACATCAAGCCGAAGCCTGAAAAGACCGGGAAAAAGGGATTTCGCTGCAAAATATGCGGCTATATATACGAGGGCGACACCCTCCCTCCGGACTTTGTATGCCCGCTGTGCAAGCACGGCGTTGAAGCGTTTGAAAAGATTTAAAAGAAACTTTTGTAAAACAAAAACCGATAATCTTTGCAGTGCAAAAGATTATCGGTTTTTTAAGCTGTATAAATTTCTCAGTGAATGAGGGCGTCAAGTGCCATTATGTACCCGTAAAAACCGAAGCCCGTTATCTGACCTATGCATGACGGCGCCGTCACCGACTTTCTCCTGAACTCCTCACGCCTGTGGATATTCGATATATGCACCTCGACGCACGGCGTTGAAACTGACGATATAGCGTCAGCGAGCGCATACGAATAGTGTGTGAACGCGCCGGGGTTTATGATTATACCGTCGTACACACCGTGTGATTTCTGAATCTCGGTCGCTATCTCGCCCTCGATATTGCTCTGAAAAAAGCTGACCTCTACCCCTCTTTCAGAGGCGGCGTCCTTAATCATTTCCTCAAGGTCTGAAAGCGTGTTCTTGCCGTATATGTCGGGCTCGCGAACGCCGAGCATATTCAGATTAACTCCGTTTATAACAAGTATTTTCATATATATCACCTGATTTTAAATTTTTATCTGCGCTTTTAAAAACAGCACTACAGCGCCTCTATTTCTTTAAACAGTTCGTCTACAAGCGCACTTTCGGGCACCTTCCTTATTATCTCGCCGCGCCTGAATATAAGGCCTTCGCCCTTGCCTCCTGCTATTCCGACATCTGCATCCCTCGCCTCGCCGGGGCCGTTTACCACACAGCCCATAACGGCAACTTTTATATTCTTGCTGACGCCTTCAAGCCTTTTTTTTTTTTTTTTCTCAATCGATA
>CALXSX010000006.1 GCA_944391265.1 uncultured Clostridia bacterium
CTCCGCTTCCTCCATAGTATATTTGTTGTCTGGACGAAGCATATACAGAAAGTTCTCCGCTGTGGCAAGATTCGGGTTGGGCGAGTGCAGTATAAGGCTTTTTCCGTCGTAGTAGTGCCTTTTTGCCTGATAGCCGTATGATGCCATTACCGGGAGCTGTGCAATCAGGTTAATGGACTGTCTCAGGATGTTGTCAATCGAAAGATCGTCGGGGTTGCTGTCGTAAGAATACGATGCAAGTACAGATCTGCCGAGCTTGTTCATTATATTGTTGCTTGGCGCCTTCATTATCATATCCTCTGTGAAGCCGTCCGGCAGGAACCTTGCGTTCCCGATGTATTCGGTAAAGCTTTTGAGCTGAACGGCGCTTGGAAGCTCGCCAAACAAAAGAAGATACACAACCTCCTCAAAGCCGTAGCGGTGATCCTTTTCGCAGCTTCCCACAATATCCTCAACATCGTAGCCGCGGTAGCGGAGATGACCTTTTACAGGCATTTTTTCCCCGTCCTCGATATAGTAGCCGGAAACCTCACCAATCGACGTAAGACCGGTCATAACTCCGGTGCCGTCCTTATATCTCAAACCTCTTTTTACGTTGTATTTGTCGTATATTGCCCTGTCAATAGGCTGGTAAATTTGATTTGCATCTTCCTTAAGATGCTTTTCAAACTCCTTAAAGCCTGTTTCCTTTGTCATTGTATCACATTCCTTTCAGGCTGGTATTATA
The DNA here is from genome assembly GCA_944391265.1 of uncultured Clostridia bacterium. GTDB lineage: Bacteria > Bacillota > Clostridia > UBA1381 > UBA1381 > RGIG9115. Next base: position 728 of record CALXSX010000006.1, read on the forward strand.
TGGAAAGCTGTCCGTTATCTTCCTTTCTCAGAAAACAGCCGGCAGCCGGTATATTTTTTGTCGTATAGTATTTAAGGTCTTCGATGAATGTCTCTTCGGGAGACGCTATACGTACCATTTTAGCATTTTTTTTCTTCAATGTCAATACCTGTACGCCCTGTGTGTTCTTTGTAGCTTTAAGAGGTACTTTTTCCGTGCTGAAGCAAAGCACCTTGTTGCTGTCGGAAAACGCCACAAGTTCCGTGTCTTTGTCAAGAAATCTTATCCCGCACAGAGGTACTTTGTCAGAGAATGCACCTACAAGCTTTTTGCGCTTTGTCTTTGTCTCGTAGTTTGAAAGGCTGACCTTTGCAATTTTTCCGTTTTCAAAAGCAAACAACATCATTCCGCTGTAATCGCTTGTGACTGCCATGTATAAAAACTTTTCGTCCGGCTCTGAGGATACGAGCGCCGGTACGAACTCGCCGATTGTACTCACCTTTGCGTCGGGTATGTCGTAGCACCGGAGCTTGTACACTGTTGCCTTATCGGTAAACAGCAGTACCTCCGATTTATTTGTAGCTTCTATAGTCTGTATAATCTCGTCTCCTTCTTTCAGCTTGTGCTCTGAGGAGCTTTGCCGGAGTGATGAGTACGGTATTTTCTTAAGATAGTTTTCGCGGGTGAAAAACAGCGTAAGCTGGTAATCGTCTATCATTTCCTCTTCATCAATGCTCGATGCCTGTGACGGCTCTATAAGCTTTGTTTTCCTGTCCTGACCGTATTTTTTCGCAATTGCTGAAAGCTGGCTTGCTATTAGTTTTTTAATCTTTTTGTCACTCGACAGCAGATCTTCAAGGTCAGCAATCTCCTCAATAAGCTTATCAATCTCTGTCGTTCTGTTTAGAATGTATTCTTTGTTAAGGTTTCTGAGCTTAATTTCCGCAATGTACTCAGCCTGCGTTTTATCGATGGAGAAACCGTCCATCAGGTTCGGCACGACGTCCTGCTCAAGCTCGGTGTGGCGGATAATGCTTATCGCTTTGTCAATATCAAGGAGTATTTTCTTAAGCCCTGTCAGCAGATGCAGCTTTGCGCTCTTTTTTTCAATGTCGTATTTAGTGGAATTTTTGATACATTCGGTGCGAAAACATATCCATTCCCTAAGTATTCCCTTAATTCCGAGAAGCATAGGCCGTGAGTCGACAAGCACGTTAAAATTGCAGCTGAACGTGTCCTCAAGCGGCGTGAGCTTAAAAAGTTTTGTCATAACCGCTTCCGGGTCAGTGCCTCTTTTGAGGTCGATTGCAATTTTGAATCCGTCAAGACCTGTCTCATCCCTTGCGTCCGAAATTTCGCGAAGCTTGCCGGCTTTGATGCTTTCCATTATCTTTGAAATTATGGCTTCGCTCGTTGTTGTGTACGGTATTTCTGTTATCTCAATGCAGTTTCCGGACTTGTCGTATGAGTACGTGGCGCGGAGCTTGAAGCTGCCTCTGCCCGTTTCGTAGATTGACGCCATGTCCTCTTTGCTGTAAATGATTCCGCCGCCGAGCGAGAAATCGGGAGCCGGCATATATTGCAGAATGTCGCAGTTTTCGTCCTTCATAAACTCTATTGTCGCAGTACAGACTTCCCTTAGGTTAAACGAGCAAATATTGCTTGCCATTCCTACTGCGATTCCCTGGTTAGGGTTTACAAGTATGTGCGGAAACGTCGTCGGAAGAAGCAGCGGCTCCTTCATCGTCCCGTCGTAGTTGTCTACAAATTTTACTGTGTTTTTTCCTATGTCCACAAAAAGCTCTGCACAGATAGGGTCAAGTTTGGCCTCTGTGTATCTTGAGGCTGCAAAGGCCATATCCCGCGAGTACTGCTTCCCGAAATTACCCTGAGATTCTATAAGCGGGTGAAGAAGAGCCTCATTGCCCCTTGTAAGGCGGACCATGGTTTCATATATAGCCGCGTCTCCGTGCGGATTAAGCTGCATGGTTTGTCCGACAATATTTGCCGATTTTATCATCTTGCCCGTAAGAAGGCCCATTTTGTACATAGTGTAAAGCAGCTTCCTGTGTGCCGGCTTAAGACCGTCTATCTCGGGTATCGCCCTGGAAATTATAACGCTCATTGCGTAGGGCATATAATTTGATTCAAGAGTTTCGCAAATAGGCTGCTGCCGTATTTCGGCAGGCACTATCTCCTCCTGTTTTTTCATTTTTGCCATTTTTATCCTCCGCTCAGATTTTATTTAAAATGCCTCAGCTTATGTCGAGCATATCCATGTACGCGTATCCGTTTTCGGCGATAAATTCTTTTCTTTCGCTAAGGTTGTCGCCAAGCAGCACATCGAACATCCTTGCCGTTTTTTCTACATTTTCCGGGGTTATCCTTATAAGCCGCCGTGTCGCAGGGTGCATTGTAGTCAGGCTCATCATGTCAGGCTGGTTTTCTCCGAGACCTTTGGAGCGCTTGATTTCGTAATCGTCTTTTTCCCTTGACAGGCCTTCATCTTCAAGGGCTTTGACTATCGCGTCCTTTTCAGCGTCCGTATATGCGAATTTCTTTTCGCCTTTTCGCTTTGTTTTAAGTATTGATATTTCATAAAGCGGTGATTCCGCGATGTAAACCTTTCCTTCTTCTATCAGTGTCGGTGTCAGACGGTAGAGCATCGTAAGCACAAGCGTTCTTATCTGAAACCCGTCGACATCGGCGTCTGTGCATATGATAACCTTATCCCATCTGAGATTGTCGAGGCTGAAGCTGTCAATTCCCTTGTTGTGTTTTGATTTTATCTCCACTCCGCAGCCAAGAACCTTGAGAAGGTCGATTATGACATCACTTTTGAATATTTTCGGGTAGTCTGCCTTAAGGCAGTTAAGTATTTTTCCCCTTATCGGCATTATTGCCTGGAACATCGGATCCCTCGCCTGCTTGCATGAGCCGAGCGCAGAATCGCCCTCAACTATATAAATTTCGCGCTTTGATTTGTCTTTCGTTCTGCAATCAACGAACTTTTCGACGCGGTTTGTGACGTCCATGCTGCCGGTCAGCTTTTTCTTTATATCAATTCTCGCTCTCTCGGCGTTTTCCCGGCTCCTTTTGTTTATGAGAACCTGATTTGCTATTTTCTCTGCGTCCATTTTGTTTTCTATGAAATACACTTCAAGCTGAGATTTCATAAAATCCGTCATGGCTTCCTGAATAAATTTGTTATTTATCGCCTTCTTAGTTTGGTTTTCGTAGCTGGTCTGTGTTGAAAATGAGTTTATCACAAGAGCAAGGCTGTCCGAAATGTCTGCAAATGTTATTTTTGATTCGTTTTTGTTGTATTTTCCGTTTGCCTTGAGGTATTTGTCAATTCCGTAAACAAACGCATTTTTTACGGCCTTGTCCGGTGAACCGCCATGCTCAAGCCAGCTTGAATTATGATAATACTCAAGCATATTGACAGTGTTTGAAAAGCAGAACGCTATCTGCATCTTTACTTTGTATTCGGGGTTATCCTCTCTGTCGCGTCCAACACGCTCGCAGCTCCAGTCCTCTATTGAGGTGAGTGCATTCTCGCCTGTTTTGTTTTTGAGGTAGTCCACTATTCCGTTTTCATAGAAGTATTCAAACATTTCCATGCCTTCGTCGGTTTCGTTATAAAAAACGAACCTGATGCCGGCATTTACCATTGCCTGTCTGTCAAGTGTATCCTTGTAAAACTCCACAGGTATGTCTATGTCGGTGAAAACGTCAAGGTCAGGACGCCATCTCTGGCACGTGCCTGTCTGCACGCTCCTTGTCGGCTCCTTTGAAAGGCCGCCTATGTTTTCACCCTTTTCAAAATGAAGCGTGTATTTTGTCTTGTCCCTTATGACGCAAACGTCCATGTATTCCGAGCTGTACTGAGTAGCGCACGCACCGAGTCCGTTCAGGCCGAGACTGTATTCATATGTTCCGCCGCTGTTGTTGTTGTACTTACCGCCGGCATAAAGCTCACAGAAAACGAGTTCCCAGTTATATCTGTTTTCCTTTTCGTTAAAATCAAGAGGTATACCCCTCCCGTGATCTTTTATTTCTATAGACTTATCAAGAAATCGTGTTATCTCTATAATGTTTCCGTAGCCCTCTCTTGCCTCGTCGATGGAGTTGGAAAGTATCTCAAAAAAAGAATGCTCGCAGCCTTCGAGGCCATCCGAGCCAAAGATAACGGCAGGGCGCTTTCTGACGCGCTCTGCACCCTTTAAACTGGTGATGCTGTCGTTATCGTAACTTTTCTTTCTTGCCGCCATTTAATTACACATATCCTTTCGCCCAATAAAAGTGAATGCTTGAAAACACTTTTCACAAATTATATGAGTATTATACAACATTTTATGTATGTTTGTCAAATTTTATATTATAACTATTGTGTTACAAAAAAAAATATGTTATAATCTACATATGTATTTGCAGATACGGAGGATTATTTTTATGAATACCGCATATGTTTATTTACAGCTGTATAAATTATTTGATGATGTTACACCTTTAAATATTGACTGCGGTATGCTTTGCGGCGGCGCTTGCTGTAAGGGTGATGACGGCGGAATGTACCTTTTTCCCGGTGAAAAAAAGGTTTATGACCTTCTCACCCCGTCGTGGATAAAGATATCCCCGTCGGATTTTCGCTATAGCTTTGCAGGTAAGAGAAAAACGGTGTATTTTGCGACTTGCCGCGGAATCTGTGACAGGTATCAGAGACCTCTTGCGTGCAGGATATTTCCTTTGACTCCGTATCTTACAAAGTCAGGCAGACTTAAGGTTATTACTGACCCGAGAGCCAAGTCTTTGTGTCCGCTTGCTAAGGCAATGAAAAAAGACGATTACAGCCGCAGGTTCCTGAAAAATGTTCAAAGGTGTTTCGGACTTCTGATGAAAAATGCGGAGTTTGCGGAGTTTATGAAGTATTACTCAAGGTATTTGGATGATTACCTTAAATTTTTTAAGGAGGAGGCATAAGCCGATTTCTTTATATAGGTTGTGAAAGGATAATTGATATGGGGGAAAATAGGTCGGATTATAACGATATCGATGATTTTTCTGTCGTACTGTCCCGTAGGAATATGCCTGATGATAAACAGGAGGGCAAAGATAATAACGCGGAAAGCGCAACAAAAACTGATTTGAAAGATGGTTCCGTTCGAAGCGGAAATGTTAAAAAGAATCTGAAAAGAGCAGTCATTTCCGTTTGTGCGGCATTAGCAGTGCTGGCTGCGGCTTTTACTGTTTATGCGTACACCATTCCAACAGATACCATAGCGTATGGAGTTAGCATGGGCGGTATAAAGCTCGGCGGTTTTACGCTTGAGGAGGCGGTGGAACGTATTTCTACCGCAAACACTGCTGATGTGAAGTCTATAGAAATTTTTGCTAACGGAGCTTCATATGAAATACCGGTTAACAGTATAAATGCAGCTTTTGACGCCGAAAAAACGGCGAGAAAAGCGTTTGATTTCGGAAAAGACCAGGGCAGATTCAAAAATGCTGTAAAATGCCTTGGAGCGGCTGTTTCGGGAAAAGACATATTGCCCGTTATAACCTATGATGAACAGCTGATGGCAGAAAAGGTGAATGAAATAGGTGCTAAAGCGGTCGGCTCTGTTCTGACTGAGCATACCGTAAGGTTTGACGATGACGGCAGGGCGTTTGCTGTCCCCGGGAAAGCCGGTTACAACAACGATCCGTCAGATGCTGTGAGAAAGATTGATTCTGCTCTTGAGTCAGGGAGCGATGAAACCATAAATTTAACTTTTGAAAAAACGGAGCCTGCTCCTCTTACAGCTGACTCGCTTGCGGAAATGGTTTCAAAGAGCGCAGTGAACGCATCATATGCGTTTGAGAATGGGAAAGTGGCTGTTAAGCCGGAAGAAAACGGCCGCACAGTAGATAAAGCAGTTTGCGAGCATGTGATATCGCAGATATCAGACGGTGGGCCTGAGATAGAGATTCCATACACAGTTGCCCCGGCTGGGGTGACGGCAAAGCAGCTCGGTGAAAAGCTTTTTAACGCGAAGCTCGCGTCCTATACGACGAGATATAATGCCGGCCAGGTGAATCGCTCGGCTAATATAGCAAATGCCGCAGGCAGAATAAACGGCAAAATACTGATGCCCGGCGAGACATTTTCATTTAATGAAACGGTCGGAAAGCGTACAATAGCTAACGGGTTTAAAACGGCGCCTGAATATCAGAACGGTCAGACTGTTGACGGTATCGGCGGCGGAACGTGTCAGGTGAGCACAACAGTGTACAGCGCAGCACTTTATGCAGACCTTGAAATTGTAAAGCGGTCGAATCACTCAATGAGTGTGTCATATGTTCCCCTTGGGCAGGATGCGACCGTTACAGACGGCGGCATTGACCTTAAAATAAAAAATAACACTTCATATCCTGTTAGAATAGATACTTCGGTCGGAAAGGGTTCGATTACAGTTACGTTTGTAGGCACTGCACCAGACGTACCTAAAACGGTAAAAATAGTTAACACACCGGTTTCCGTATCGTCCGGCTCAGCTGTAAAGACACAGCGTATAGTTTACGATGCAAACGGTAATGAGATAAAGTCTGAATCCATGGGAACAAGCAGGTATAAGCCGCATGGTTCGGCTTCCGATAGCAACTCCTCTGCAAAGGAAAGCGAGAAGCCTTCGGCAAGCACGCCCAAGCCTGATTCGGAGGAAGTGATTAAACCCGAAGTGGGGACGCCAAGTGTAAAACCACAAGTCTCAGGAACGTCCGGCAATTCACCTAATACCGAAAACACGACATCCGGCAAGCCTGAAACTCAGGCAAAACCGGAGCCAGAAAAGCCTCA
>CALXSX010000007.1 GCA_944391265.1 uncultured Clostridia bacterium
AATCTGGTCGGACACAATAAATTGGAATATTATTTTGGTGTATTATCTTTCTGGAATTCCTATGGATTTGATTCACGGCTGTGCAACGTTCCTGTTTCTCTGGTTTGCCGCCGAACCAATGTTGGAAAAGTTAGATCGTATTAAAGTGAAATATGGCTTGTTGGAATAGGTTAAATTAAAATACAGTAGTCGGATATAGTTATAAATTTTATGACTTCCGTCTTTTTCAAACATAGTATTGAATAAATGGCGGAGCGGGTGGGATTCGAACCCACGTCCCTCAGGGGGCATCGTGATTTCGAGTGATGGACATAGCAATATTCTTGAATCTTTCTAATGATGACGAAGCTGCTATTTTGCTTGTTGATAGTAATTTGCAGCGCGAAAACCTTTTGCCAAGCGAAAAAGCCTATGCATACAAGTTGAAACTTGATGCGATAAAACATCAGGGCAAAAAGAATGAGCAGGATAGCGCCATCTGTGAAAGTACGGATATAATCGGTGTAGACAGCGATAAAAGCGGTCGTCAGATACGCAGATATATCCGCCTTACAGAACTGATTATCCCCTTGCTCGATAAAGTGGATTTAAAAATCATTCCTGTTGTTGCGGGCGCGGAAGTTTCATTCTTGAATGTAAAATTGCAGGTAACGCTGAATGAGCAAATGGACTTTATGGAATGCAAACTTAATACACGACAAGCCAAAAATCTTAAACAGTTTTATCTGGACAGCAATTTGGATGAGGACAAAATCGAAGAGGTATTACTTAACCAAGAAAAGTGCAAGATGCTGAGAATCAATTACTATAAGCTTAAAAAGTATTTTCCTCAAAGCTATACAGCAAAGCAATGCGAAAAAGCATTATGGGAAATACTCGACGAATGGTATAATCAGCATTGCGCATAACAAGAAATCAATAATTGTGAACCGACCCCCAAAAGTTAGGCCAAAAATCTAACGATTGGGAGGTCGGTTCAATTATATGCGATTTAATGATTTTTATAGCCGGAAATTAAGATCAAATATCCACAGTGAGTACATGCGTGAGTACATGATGAAAATTGCCTTACTCCATTGACACAGTTGGATTTGTATGGTATGATATTATTGGTTGATTATAACTATCTATATAAGGAAACGACACTGTGTATATCTACGTCTGAATGGGCGGAAAAGGTGTCCATAAAACGAGGTTTGGATATGGATCGTGCGTCCATTTTATAGGTTATAATTTATTGTTAGGGGGAAAACACATGATGCATTATCCACATAAAAACAAAAAATATTTTCACATCGTGCCAGCGCACGAAAATAATACATAGGATAAAACGCAAAGAAGCCTCTGGAAGTTTCCGAGTAACGCGGAGGCCTGCAAAATAAATTTTGCCCCCTAACAAAATAGAGATGAGGAGTCGCCATGAAACCGTTTTCACAAAAAATCAAGCTCAATTTTTTTGATAAGTCGCAGGATTTTCGGATCCGGCTGTTCCGTATATTGGCGTTCGGCGGTATTGCCGTCAGCTTTTTTACGGTAATCATCAGCCTCGCCACGCGCATGTGGCGGACCGCCGCGCTTGCCGCTTTGCTGATTGTTTTTTCTCTGGCGCTGATTGTTTTTACACAGAAGACCCGCAAATACAAGCTTGCTTATTTACTGACCATTATCGTTGTTTTTATGGTCATCCTGCCAATGATGTTTTTCACTTCCGGCGGACATCAGAGCGGGATGCCGTCCGTGTTCCTGCTGGCGGTGATGTTTACGGTGCTGATGCTCAAGGGACGCGCGGCGATCCTTATCTCCGTCCTGGAGATTGCAGAATACTCCGCTGTGTATTGCCGCGTATTATTACCCCGCGTTTGTCAGTCACTTTGAAACGGAGACAGAGATATTGGTGGATATTATTTTTGCCTTCACCTGCGTAAGCCTGATCTGCGGTATCGTCCTCTATTTTCATCTGAAGGAATACGACCGCCAGCGGGAGCTTTTGTGCGAGCAGAATGAAAAGCTCAAGCGCTATGACGCATCGCGCTCGGTCTTCTTGACCACGGTTTCGCATGAGATCAAAAACCCGCTCAACGCGATCAACCTCCACGCGCGTGATACCTTTGAGCTGATGGACGAGCTGCCGATAGACAGCGATGCGGTTAAGAATAACCAGCAGACTATTGAAAAGATGGTGCTGCGCATTGACCGGATACTCGACGACCTCAAGGATACGGTCGCCATTGAACAGGGGCGCTTATCCCTGAGCCTTGCGCCGGTGCTGCTTGCAAAGCTGATAAGAGAAGTATCGGAAACGTATTTCGGCAGGTACAACACCTCGGGAAACAGGCTTGTGCTTGATTTGGATGAAACGCTGCCGCCGATCAGCGCCGACCATGCGCGGATCACGCAGGTGATTATCAATCTCTTGTCCAACGCCGTGCAGCATACACAGGACGGCGTCATTACCATCTCGCTCTTTCAAGGGGAAGAGGAACAGGTCGTATCCGTTGCAGACACCGGTGAAGGGATGCAGGAGAAAATACGCAGGGAAGTATTTAAAGGATATGTGTCCGAAAACGAGGAATATTGGCGTCACGGCATCGGCCTGTATGTATCTCATCAGATCATCGAGTCGCATGACGGTACGATCCATATTGAAAGCAAGCTCGGCGAGGGTACAGCAGTGACCTTTGCGTTGCCGGACAGGAGGTGATAGGATGAGCGACAGACAACCCGTATTACTCGTCGTGGAGGATGAACCGGAGGTGCTGCGTATAAACGCCAGAATACTTGCGCGCCGTGGTTATACCGTATATACGGCGGAGAGCTGCTGCCGGGCGTATGAGCGGCTTGCTGAGATTGCCCCCGACCTTCTGATCCTCGATATTATGCTCCCTGACGGAAGCGGATATGATATTTGCGACAAATTCCGCCAAACAAGCGACCACCCGGTCATATTTTTGACAGGAAAAAGTGAAACGCAGGATAAAATAGAAGGACTTGGCCGCGGCGGCGATTACTATCTCACAAAACCGTATGATGCCAACGAGCTGCTTGCTGTGGTAAGCAGGCTGATCAAGCGTTATTTGGAGACGAAACAAAAGCACAGGCAGATTACCGAAATTATAAAGGGCCCCCTTTCCCTGGACATCCCGAAGGCAAGGGCGGCTGTGAACGGGGTAGACGCCGGGCTTACGGCGAAGGAATTTGCTCTGCTTTTAGAGCTTTTGCGCAATGAGGATAAGGACGTATCTCCACAGGAGTTGTATGAAAAAGTATGGGGCGTTACCGCCGGGGGCGATACACGCACCGTCCGCTTCCATATTAGAAACCTACGCAAAAAGATCAATGCCGACAATTCAAACGATTATGATATCGTTTCGGTTTACGGGAAGGGCTATATGTTTACCACGATACGATGAAAAATGTAGAATGTGAGATTTTCCTAACAATTTAAAAAATGCCGTTTTTCCTGCTATACTTAATGTATAGTAGGAAAAATGCAAATGGCCTGGAGACGCATTTGCTGCTCCGGGCCGTTTTTGTTTGCAGTCTTTCTGTGCAAGATGCTGATGGTATATAGACATTTTTAGTTATCAATTGTCCGGCTTGTTTCGTGAGTGGGAGGTGATCCATTGTCAAAGATATTGTTGGTCGGAACAGGACGCGCCTTGACACATATGACTGGCAGGTTGCTGAAGCGGAACGGATTCGACGTACAATGTGCCGTCGGCGCAGAGGAAGCGCTGCAGGTGATTCGGGCGAATGAGCCGGCTGTAGTCATTGCGGATCTGGAGATGAACGGCACGGAGAGGACGTGGTTCTGCCGGGAGATAAAGCAATCCGCAAAGGCACCTAAACTTTTGCTGATTTCGGGAGGTGAGGAAGATGAGATACCCACTTTAAATGCCGGGGCTGATGACTGGATCAAAAAGCCCTATCATATGGATGTCCTGTACACAAGGATAAAGGTTCATCTGCGGCAGGAATAGAACAGGACAAAATGCAAACAGAAAAGAGAGGAGGTTTTATGCGCGATGAAAAAAATAACTGTTATTTTAGCTTTCGTATTATCATTGAATTTGGCGGTGTCCGCATCAGCCGCATTCATCGCCGACCTGTCTGAGGATGACTGGTCTTATCCATATGTAGAGAACCTGGTGGATCAAGGAATTATGCAGACAGACGACTGGGGGAATTTTGAACCCGACGTGCCAACTACACGCGCTGAGTTTGTCTATTCGTTATGGCTGGCCTTCGGTAGCCCTTACGCGGAGATTGAATATTCCTTTAACGATGTATATGCCTATGCGCCTTATATCCAGGCTGTGGAATGGGCGCTTGACTGCGGCGTCACTTCCGGCATAGGCGGTGGTGCGTTCGGGCCGGATCTCACGCTTGCGCGCGAGCAGGCGTTTGCTTTCCTGCTCCGAGCTATGGAATACGTGGGCTGTGCGCCCGGATACGATGAGGAGAGCGAGTTTTTTAAGCAGATTTCAGAATTCCATGACTATGAAGAAATCAGCGACTGGGCGCGTGACGCGATACAGCTTTTGATGAACATCGGAATTGTGTCGGGAAGCGATACCGGGTATCTGTGGCCGCGGCAGGATTTGAACAACGCCGCTACCGCTGCAATCCTTTACCGCGCACTGGATTATATGGGATTTCTGGCGGGCTCGGATCCGGTTGGCTGATACCGCCTTGAAAACAAATACCATTTTTAGGGGGATTTTTTTATGAAAACAAAAATTCTGAAACTATGTTCCCTGCTCGTGGCTCTGTTGACCATAACATCTCTACTTACCGCTTGTGGTGATTCCGGAGCGGACGAAGCTGAAAGCACCGTTTCCCAACAGGAAAGCAATGGCGCGGATGTTGATGAGAGCGTAGATCTGGACTTCTGGCTCGGCGAGTATGCAAGCGACAGTGGCACCCTGACCATCGACAATAC
>CALXSX010000008.1 GCA_944391265.1 uncultured Clostridia bacterium
AGCAAGAGCTGCCGCTTTAACAGCGTTTGCAACAACTGAAGGTGCAAGAAAGAGCCCCTGATACGCGGATTTGTTAAAGCCAAGACTTGCACCGGCTTCCTTTCCTATTCCTACCGAAGTGAGGCGGTAAGCACATTTTTCTATAAGGTCTGCCCTGCCGGCTATATATCCGCCCGTCGGAGCTATGCCCGCACCGGGGTTTTTTATAAGAGAGCCGCAAATTATGTCAGCACCGAAATTCGTCGGCTCTGCCACATCTACAAATTCGCCGTAGCAGTTATCGACCATGCACACAGTGTCAGGCGAGATTTCTTTTACAAATTTAACTATTTTCCCTATCTCATCTGCGCTGTATGTAGGTCTGTCCCCGTATCCTTTAGACCTTTGAATTGTAACGAGCTTTATTTTATCAGATTTCAGCTTTTTCGAGATTTCATCAAAATCAGGTGTACCGTCGGCCTTAAGCGACACCTCATCATAGTTAATTCCAAAATCCTTAAGCGAGCCGTCGCCCGGATTTCCGGATATCCCTATCACCTCTTCAAGCGTATCATATGGCTTGCCCGTTACAGAAAGAAGCTTGTCGCCCGGACGAAGTATCCCAAAAAATACCGTTGACAGCGTATGCGTACCGGATATAAGCTGATGCCGTACAAGCGCATCAGCTGCTCCGAACACCTGCGCATACACCTTATCTAGTGTGTTGCGTCCGAGATCGTCATAACCGTAGCCGTATGTAGGCATAAGATGCGCTTCCGAGACCTTGTTGTCATAAAACGCTTTCATTACCTTCCACTGGTTATGCTCGGCAATCTTATCAATTTCAACAAATCTGTCCTTTACTTTTTCCTCACATCTGTTTACAAGCTCGTATGTTTCGTCATCTATTCCGAATTCTTTAAGCAATTCCATGTTTATTTTACTGCCTTTCCTCTTTGAGTATTTTTTTCAGACTCTCTGCTATCTCCACAGCAAATTCATGCGGACTCTTTTCATCGGACACTTTTACCTCAATGTCGCACTGCTCGTAAAGCGGAAGTCTTGTATAAAAGCGTTCCTTTATTTTGTCAAGCTCCTCGTTAAGAAGCGGCCTTGTAGCCCTCGCACCGTCAAGCCTGGCCTGTATTACTGAAAACTCCGGCATAAGCGCTGCTATAATGCCGTTTTCCCTCATTATCTTACGATTTTCCTCTCTCAGCACGATTCCGCCTCCGGTTGATATTATCGCTCCGTCCTCTTTTGCTGCAATACCTAAAATTTTCGTCTCAGCGTTCCTGAAATATTCTTCTCCGTACCGGAAAAAAATTTCCGTTATGGTCATGCCCTCCGTTTTTTCAACAAGCTCGTCCGTATCTATAAGCGCACGTCCCGTTATCTTGGCAAGCTCTGCGGAAATGACCGTTTTCCCGCTGCTCATAAACCCGGTTAAAAATATATTATTCATCTATTATATTCAAAGCCTCCGTATAATATTCCTCGCTTACTTTTTCACCTGTAAAGTACTCATAAGCTATTATTCCCTGAAACGCAAGCATTCCAATACCGTTTAAAATCTTGACGCCCATGCTCTCGGCAGCCCTCAGGAGAGCGGTTTTTTTTGGGTAATATATAATGTCTACAACAGCTTCAGCACCGCTGATAAGGCTTATATCGTCAAGGCTGCATTCTTGTGTACCCATGCCGACAGATGTTGTATTTATTATTAAATCAAACGATTTTTCACCGCTGTATACGCTGAATATATCGGTGTTCACAATCCTGTTTAAATCCTCCGCCAGCAAAGCAGCTCTTTTCTCAGTTCTGTTTTTTATCACGACCTTATCTGCACCGCGGTTTTTGAGCATTACACAAATAGGCTTTGCCGCTCCTCCGGCGCCGAGCACCATCACTTTTTTCCCAATCGTGGATATTCCGGCATGCTTCATGGAAAGATACAGTCCCTCGCCGTCTGTGCTGTATCCGACGAGCGTGCCGCCTTCATTTACAATTGTGTTAACCGAACCGCTGCAGCGCGCGTTTTCGCTTACAACGTCGACCGAGGCAAGCGCATCGTACTTAAACGGGGCCGTAACATTAACCCCTCGTATTCCAAGCGTTTTTATCGCCTGCGCCACTCCGTCAAAGCTTGACGGTTCAAAGGCCGTATAAACATAATCTCTGCCAAGCTTCTCCGAAAGAAAATTATGCAGTTTCGGAGAAAGGCTGTGACGGACAGGATTGCCTACAACGGCCAAAACATTTGTATATCCGCTTATTTTCAAGCTTAATTCACTCCTTCAAGAATTCATCAAACACCTGCATTTCGCTTTGCATACCGCAAAGCCTTTGCGCAAGTGCCGTATACCTCTGCTTCTCGGTGTTATTATATGTCATGTACTCAATATTTTTTTCGCTTCCAACTAAAATAACCATCGTCTTGGCTCTTGTAACAGCCGTATAAAAAAGATTTCTGCACATGAGCATGGGTGCAAAGCTCGCAGCCGGCATCAGCACATACGGGAACTCACTTCCCTGGCTTTTATGCACCGTCACGGCATATGCAAGGTCAAGCTCATCAAGCTGCGAAAATGTGTATTCAACGCGCTTATCCTCATCGAAAATTATATACATCACTTTATCCATAACAGATATTCTCTCAATAATTCCCATATCGCCGTTAAATATACCCTCTCCGCTGTCACCGGTCATGCGTGTGTACACCATATCGTAATTGTTTTTCACCTGCATAACCTTGTCACCCTCACGAAAAATCGTTTTCCCGTACGAATATTCATTTTTGGAATCGTCCTTCGGGTTCAGCTCGTGCTGAAGTACGCTGTTAAGATTAACGCTGCCGCATATGCCTTTTTTTGACGGCGACAGCACCTGTATATCGGTAAACGGGTTTACGGGGTACGCAGCCGGAAGTCTCTTGCTGCAAAGCTGTGCAATAGTTGCAGCTATGCTTTCTGCTGAATTTCGTTTTATGAATAAAAAGTCCTTATCCTTGCACTCAATATCAGGCATAACGCCTTTATTTATATTGTGAGCATTTACTACAATAAGGCTTTCCTCAGCCTGCCTGAAAATCTTATCAAGCTTTATAACAGGCACAACTCCGCTGGATATAATATCATTAATA
>CALXSX010000009.1 GCA_944391265.1 uncultured Clostridia bacterium
CTTGCGGATTCTACTTCGCGATGGGCTGAGGCACTTCGTGAGATGTCCGGACGACTTGAGGAAATGCCGGGCGAGGAGGGTTACCCTGCATATCTCGGAAGCAGACTTGCGGGATTTTATGAGAGAGCCGGAAGAGTGATTTCCCTCGGCAGCAGCGGCAGGGAAGGTTCCCTCAGCATGATAGGTGCTGTATCGCCGCCGGGCGGAGATATATCAGAGCCTGTCGCTCAGGCCACGCTCAGAATAGTAAAGGTGTTCTGGGGACTTGATGCCGATCTTGCTTACAAGAGGCATTTCCCGGCAATAAACTGGCTTTCGAGTTATTCGCTTTATATTGATAACATGAGTGAATGGTATGAAGAAAACGTACATGAGGATTTTTCCGAGTGCAGGCAAAAGCTTATGAGACTTCTTCATGACGAGTCAGAGCTTGAGGAGATAGTAAGGCTTGTCGGAATAGATTCGCTTGGAGCTGGCGACAGACTGAAGCTTGAAGCGGCACGCTCTATAAGAGAAGACTTCTTGCATCAGAACGCATTCCACGAAATTGACACTTACTCATCGTTTAACAAGCAGTATCTTATGATGAAGCTGATAATCGCATACTATGAGCTGTGCAGTGAGGCAATAGCCAAAGGTCACGTTCTTGAGGCGCTTATCGCACTGCCCGTTAGAGAACGCATAGGAAGAATAAAGTATGTGCCGGAGGACGCTGTCTCTGAAGAATACACGCAGGTTCTCGAGCAGCTTAAAAAGGAAATAAACGACAGCGAAGTAGTAAGTGCAGACAGCATTTTGAAGGCGGTGAACTGATTTGAGAGAGTACAGGACGATAACCGAGGTGGCAGGCCCGCTTATGATGGTCACCGGGGTTGAAAATGTTGCGTATAACGAAATAGGTGAGATTCTTCTCCAAAGCGGGGAGAAGCGTAGATGCAAGGTTCTGGAGATAGATCGTGACAGGGCGCTTGTTCAGCTGTTTGAGAGCGGAGCGGGAATAAATATGGAAAACAGCGCTGTGAGATTTCTCGGACATGGCATAGAACTTGGTGTTTCACCGGATATGCTTGGCAGAATATTCGATGGTTTCGGTAATCCGATGGACGACGGCCCTGATATTATAGCTGATGAATATATAGACATAAACGGAACACCGATGAACCCGACTGCAAGAATGTACCCCGAAGAATTTATTCAAACAGGTATTTCAGCTATTGACGGACTCAATACGCTTGTAAGAGGTCAAAAGCTTCCTATCTTTTCAGGAAGCGGACTCCCTCATGCAAACCTTGCGGCGCAGATTGCCAGGCAGGCAAATGTCCCCGGCAGCAATGAAAAATTCGCAGTTGTTTTTGCTGCAGTCGGAATAACGTATGAGGAAGCAGACTTTTTCATTCAGGACTTCAAAAGGACGGGCGCCATGGAGAGAACGGTGCTTTTTGTAAATCTTGCGAATGACCCTGCGATAGAAAGAATAGCTACGCCGAGAATGGCGCTCACTGCGGCAGAATATCTGGCGTTTCATGAAAATATGCACGTTCTTGTAATTATAACTGATATTACAAACTATGCCGATGCTTTGCGTGAGGTTTCTGCCGCAAGAAAGGAAGTGCCCGGCAGACGCGGTTATCCGGGTTATATGTACACCGACCTTGCATCTCTTTATGAAAGAGCGGGGAGGATAAAGGACAAGAAGGGCAGTATTACGCTTATACCTATTCTAACAATGCCGGAGGATGATAAAACACACCCTATACCGGACCTTACCGGATACATCACAGAGGGGCAGATAATCCTGAGCCGTGAGCTTTACAGGAAGGGAATAATGCCGCCTATAGATGTTCTTCCGTCACTTTCAAGGCTTAAGGATAAGGGAATAGGCGCCGGAAAAACAAGAGAGGATCATGCGAATACAATGAACCAGCTTTTTGCGGTATACGCATCGGGAAAGGACGCAAAGGAGCTTATGGCGATACTTGGCGAGGGCGCGTTGTCTGAGTCGGATAAGAGGTATGCGGCTTTTGCTGAGGAATTTGAGAAGCTGTATGTATCACAGGGATACACGACAAACAGATCTATCGAAGATACTTTAAATATTGGATGGGAACTGCTTTCAATGCTGCCCCGAGAGGAGCTTAAACGTATAGACACTAAATATATTGATAAATATTACAAGACTAAGGAGTGAGTGCTTGTGATTTTGAACGTGAACGCAACGCGAATGGAGCTCACAAGGCTTAAAAAAGAATACAGAATAGCGCTCAGCGGTCATAAGCTGCTCAAGGATAAACGCGACGAAATGATGCGCCAGTTCCTTATAATAGCAAAGCAGTGCAGGGAGCTTCGCTCAGAGCTCGCATCTTCACTTTCCGGAGTGGCGCAGGAGTTTGCCATTGCATCTGCGGTTATGGGAAAAAATCGGCTCAAGACAGCGCTTATGATGACTGATAAGGAAATGACGGTAGATGTTTCATATAAGAATGTTATGAGCGTTCCGATAGCTCAGTTTTCTTACGATGAGGAGAATATGCCTAAATCGTACAGCGATGATTTTACTGCTCGTGAGCTTACTGCAGGCATACAGAAGCTAAGTGACAATAAGGATAAGCTTCTCAAACTTGCCGAGCTTGAGGGAGCTGTTGCAAAGCTTGCGTCTGAGCTGGAAAAGACGAGGCGTCGTGTAAATTCGCTTGAATATGTCATGATTCCAAATTACAGAGACACAATAAAGTTCATTAAGATGAAGATTGAGGAAAATGACAGAAGCAACACTACTCGGCTTCTGAAGGTAAAGGACATGATGATTGAGCAGAGAATCTACCAAAATAAAAAAAGCGCAGACAGTGCAAGTAAATAAAGCAATGCGAAGGGCTGAGCCGTTATGGCTCAGCCCTTCGTTTTGTCTGCTTCTGTTATATGAATTTATTTTATAATCATCTCTATTATTCCTATTATAAGAAGATGCAGGGGATAGAATATATAGAATCCATACTTTACGAAAACACGGCCGCGTCTGCCGCTGTATGAAGCGAGCAGTGGAATTGCCAGCAGGCTGAAATACTGAACTTTACCGATAGCAGCTGACAAAATCACAAGCCCGGCTGAAAAACCGGTCAGTGCGGCGTATTTTCTTTTTGAAATACTTTCAGAGGCCTCGGCAAACAGCGGCAAAATTACACCCCAGAATCCATAGTCAATCTCAACGGTATAACAAATCATGTAAACTGCAAGAAGGGTAAAAATGAGTAATAGAACTGACAGCAGGCGCTTAGATAATTTTGCGAATAAGAAATTCTTCTTTAAATATTGAACGGCGCTTAAGACTGCTATTGAAAGAGAGAATGTTATGAAGACGTTGCCGTATACCTCTCCCGAATAAATTGCGTATACGACAGCACAAATCATACCGAGACCGAATAGTCTCGCAAAATAAAGAGCCTTGCTGTGCGTGTATTTGAAGCCTTCATAAATAAAAAAAGAGAATATGGGAAACGACAGTCTGCCGACTATCCTAAGAACTGCAAGCTCCGGAAAAAAGCCGCACCTATATGATATGTCAACATGCATACAGCGGCTATGAGCTTAAGTTTATTTCCAGTCAGCCCGGCAAGCTGTGTGTATGCCATATTCTTCAATTCTCCTTTTTATGTACTCTTTTCTACATCCCCAAAAGCTCACGAAACTCCTGACTTCTTTCGGAAATACGAGCTCTTGCAAGAGTCAGTGCAACAACTTTATCAGCACCCTTGTTTTTAAGCTCACGGGCACATGCGGATATAGTGTTTCCTGTCGTGTACACATCATCAACAATAAGAATCCTTCTTCCCTCAGCGAGGTTCGGATCCGCCTCAAATGCATTCTGAACATTTTTGAATCTGTCATACGATGTGAGATCGGTCTGCCTGCTCGTTGCTCTGACACGGCGCAAAGCTCTTTCAGTGTGCATTATACCGTACTCGATTGCAAGACTGTCCGACAGCAAAGCAGCTTGATTATACCCGCGTTCCTTTAATCTCTTTTCAGAAAGAGGAACCGGTATTATCATATTAAAATAATGAGATCCGTCAAATAATATGGAAGCCCATGTGTTGAGGTAATGTGATAATATTTTCCCGTATGCCGTGCAGTCTTTGAATTTGAAATCAATAATTATGCTGCGTATCGGATCGAGATAGTAAAACGCAGACATTGAATAATCGAGGCTGCCTCTGCCGGAAAATGTTTTCCCTACCGGAACAATCGGCAGCTTTTCATGACAGTCGCGGCAGACGCCTATGCCGTCCTCAGCATACTCAAAATACTTGACCGGCAGCCTGACGCCGCATACTATGCAGTCAGCAAACATCTTTGGGTCAAACAGATCGATTAGCTTTGTAATAAAACTTCCCATATCAATCGCATATCATGGGCCCGAGCTTTGTTATTGTTCCGGCACCCATAGTAAAAATAACGTCTCCCGGCTGAGCAGTCTTTTTTATATACTCAGCAATTTTGTCAAAGCCCTTTATATATCTTACATTTTTCTTTTTTTTCGATATGGCAGCTGCTAAATTTTCAGAAGTTGTGACGCCGTCGGGCAGCTCTCTTGCCGCGTAAATATCGGTTAGAATCAAATCATCTGCATCGTCGAAAGCATTCAGAAATTCGTCCCAAAGCGCCTTTGTTCTTGTGTATGTGTGCGGCTCAAAAACGCAGCGGATTCTTGAAAAATTCATCTTTTTAGCTGTTGAAAGAGTCGCTTTTATCTCAGTCGGATGATGCGCGTAATCGTCTATAACTACTGCACCGCCGCATATTCCTTTTTTTTCAAAGCGTCTGTGAGTCCCGTGATATGACTCTATTCCTGATTTTGCCTTGTCAATATCTGCACCGAGTATCTCACATACTGCAATTGCCGCAAGTGCATTGAGTACATTGTGCTCGCCCGGAACATTCAGCTTTACACGGCACACCGTGCGTCCGCCGCTCAGACAGTCAAACGCTGCGCAGCCGTTTTCATATACGATGTTTCCGGCGGTATAGTCGCAGTCTTTTAATCCGTATGTTATTACTTTTGGCTCAATACCAT
>CALXSX010000010.1 GCA_944391265.1 uncultured Clostridia bacterium
CCTTTCAAGCGATGTCGGCGCAGCTGTTGATCCCAACTATGAGAGCGTTACGGAAAAGCAGAATTCATCGTATGCCGGCGGCGGAATAGCTATTATGAAATTTACCGGTGCGCGCGGTAAATCAGGCTCGTCAGACGCAAATGCCGAATTTGTGTATAAAATTTGCAAAATGCTTGACGATAACGGTGTTTGCTGGCAGATGGCGGAGCTTGGAAAGGTTGACCAGGGTGGCGGAGGAACAATTGCGCAGTACGTTGCAAACCTGAACATGGACGTAATAGACTGCGGAGTACCTGTTCTTTCAATGCATTCTCCGTTTGAGGTGACGGCAAAGACAGACGTGTATATGGCATACCTTTCATATAAGGTGTTTTATAATTGTGACTAAAGGTGGGAGCACAGATAAAGCTTATAATTGCAGAAAAACCGAGCCTCGCGAGAAACATCGCTGAAAGCATCGGAAAAATGAAAAAAGGCAGCGGTTACTTTGAGGGCGGAGGTTATATCGTTACATGGGCGTTTGGACATTTGTTTTCGCTTGCTGATGTTGAAGAATATTCGGGTAAAAAAGCGGATTCAAGGTGGAGCGTAGATTCTATCCCGTGTTTCCCTGAAAAATTTATATTCCGCCTCAGGCGCGGCAGGGATAAGAGCGTTGATCCGGGAGTGGAAAGGCAGTTTCAGGTTATAAAGACGCTCTGTAACAGGGAGGATGTCGACACCGTTATAAATGCCGGAGACGCCGACAGAGAAGGCGAAATAATTGTCAGGATTTGTCTTGATAAAGCGCTTATGTCAGCGAAGCCGCTTAAACGGCTCTGGCTTCCGGATCAGACAAAGCAGACCATAACCGAGGGCCTTTCGGCACTGAAAGACGATTCTGAATATGATAACCTTGCGGCTGAGGGGTATGCGAGGACGTTTATCGACTGGCTGTACGGGGTGAATCTGACGAGGTTTGCTACCCTTAAATCAGGATCGTTTATGAGAGTCGGGAGAGTTATTGTCCCGATAGTTAAGGCGATTTATGACCGTGACAGAGCCATATCAGAGTTTAAGCCTGAAAAATACTTTTCGCTCGCCTCAAAAAACGGAGTTGATCTTGCAAGCAAGAAAAAATTTAAGGCGAACGAGCTTGAAAAATGTCTTGAGCTTTGCAGGTTGTACAATGAATCAGATGTCCGGGTAATATCGAAAAAGCGTAAAAAGGACAAAATCGCACCGGGAAAGCTCTATTCGCTCACAAAGCTCCAGAACGTACTTGGGAAAAAATATAAAATGTCTATGGATAAAAGTCTTAAAATAGCTCAGGACTTGTATGAGAAAGGGTATCTGACATATCCGAGGACAAACTCCGAATACCTTGCAACGGCGGAGCAGGATAAGATGCGGCAGATTATAGGCGCTGTATCAAAGATCGGGTATCCGGTTGAGTTCAAGTTTAAAAAAACAATATTTGATGATTCAAAGATAGAGGCTCATTCGGCGCTGACTCCTACGTATAAAATACCCGGCAGGCAGCAGCTTTCGGAGGATGAATACAAGGTTTACAGCACAGTAATGCGCAGGTTTGTCGCGGTGTTTTGCAGTGAGGAGTGTATTGCCGAGAAAAATGAGCTTGTTATAAAGGCGGGAGATTACGAGGAGTTTTCCCTTAAGGGAACTGTGATAATTCAGCCCGGCTGGACAAAATACGATGATTATAACAAGAAAGACAGGATACTTCCCAAGCTGGAGGTAGGGGACAGGATAGAGGTCAACTTTAAGCCGGTCGAGAAGGAAACTCATCCGCCGAAGCATTACACAATAGAAACGCTTAACAATTATCTGAAAAACCCGTTTCGGGAGGATAAATCGGATGCCGAGCCGGAGGATGATTCCGAAGAGTACAAAGCTGTGTTCGAGGGACTGGAGCTCGGTACGGAGGCAACAAGGACAGGTATAATTGACAACGCTCTTCGGAGCAGGTACATAAGCCTGAAAAAAGATGTTTACACGATTTTGCCGGAGGGCGTCAATCTGATAGAGGCGCTTTCGAGAATGAACATAATAATGGATAAATACAAGACTGCTGAAATGGGAAGAGCACTCAAAAAGGTGTACAAAGGCGAGATAGGGATAAAAGACAGTATAAAGCTCGTTGAACAGGAAATCATGAGTGTGATTGCAGCTAAAAACGAGCCGCCTGAAAAGGATTCTGATATAGGATTTGCAGGAGATGTTGCAGGCAAATGCCCGCTTTGCGGAAAGGATGTTGTGAGGACAAGATTCGGGTACGGGTGCAGCGGATATTCAGACGGCTGCAAATTTTCCGTGAACGAAGTGATTTGCGGCAGGACGATTTCCATAGCAAATGTCAGGCGATTGCTTGAAACAGGCAAGACGTTTAAAATTGACGGATTTGTATCAAAAAAGGGCACAAGCTTTTCGGCGCAGCTTAAACTTGATAATGGAAAAGTTGTTTTTGATTTCTGAGCGGAGGAAGGAATATGGAAAAATTGATTGCGTCAGCTGCTGAAAACCTGACAACACTCGGACTGAGACTTGCGGGAGCAGCTATAGCCGTTGCTGTGGGCTTGAAGGTTGTAAATGTAATTTTAAAGCTTGTTACGAGGTCGAAGGGATTTTTGCGGCTGGAGGAAGGACTGCGGTCATTTATTAAAAGCATTTTTAAGATAATTATGTATGTGCTTTTGTTTTTCACAGCGGCGGCTATTCTGGGAATTCCCATGACGTCGTTTCTAACAGTGCTCGCGTCTGCCGGCCTTGCTGTTGGACTTGCTCTCCAAGGCTCTTTGTCAAACTTCGCCGGAGGGATAATGATTTTATTTTTCAAGCCGTTTGTAGTGGGAGACTTTGTAGAGGTAGGTACGAATTCCGGCACTGTCAAAGCCATAAACGCGTTTTATACGGTACTCACAACACCGGATAACAAAATCATAACAATTCCTAACGGGGTTATAGCAAACAGCGATATGATAAATTATTCGGGACAGACAACGAGAAGAGTTGATCTTACATTTTCTGTCTCGTACTCATCGGATATAAGTGCTGTGAAGACAATACTGCTCGGGGCAGCAGTAGAAAATAAAAAAGTACTATCTTCTCCTGAGCCGTTTGCAGGGCTTCAACAGCAAAGTGCGAGCTCGCTCGACTTTATACTTAGAGTGTGGTGTGAAAAAGACGAGTACTGGAATGTTTACTATGAGCTAAACGAAAGGGTAAAG
>CALXSX010000011.1 GCA_944391265.1 uncultured Clostridia bacterium
ACAAGAAGCATTTTCACTTTTTTCAAGTATGTATAAAAAAGAGCTCCCTGTACGCGCACTTACAATACGCGCCTCAAGCCTTCGCACAGAGGATTCACCTGAGCAAATAAATTTGTTCACAGACTACGAGCGCTGTGCAAAACGCGAAAAAATAGAGCTTGCGATAGAAGAGATACGGGAAAGATATGGAAAAAAATCGGTCACCTATGGCTGTCTTATAGGTGACCTGCCAATACCCGGCTCAGGATTATATGAGCACCCTATGCCAGGGTATATGTATAAATAATGTATCGTATTACATGAATTGAGACTTATACATTCCGCTGTAAATACCATTTTTCCGAAGCAGCTCACTGTGGGTTCCACACTCAGCGATTCCGCCGTCCGTTATAACAAGAATCATGTCCGCATTTTTTATGGTGGAAAGCCTGTGTGCTATAACGATACTCGTGCGTTTTTCCATAAGCCTGTTCATAGCCTCCTGAATCTGAAGCTCCGTGCGCGTATCAACATTTGAAGTCGCCTCGTCGAAAATTATCATAGGAGAATTTAAAAGCATAGCGCGCGCTATAGTTATAAGCTGCTTCTGACCTTTTGAAATGTTTACTCCTTCATCAGTTATAACTGTGTTGTATCCGTTCGGGAGCGATTCTATATATTTGTGGATGTTAACTGCTTTGGCGGCTCTTATAACAGCTTCCAAATCCGCGCCGTCAGAGCCGTATGAAATATTTTCAGCAATAGTTCCGCCGAAAAGCCACGTATCCTGCAAGACCATGGTAAATGCCTTCCTGAGGCTTTTTCGCGTAAGCTTAGTTATATCATGTCCGTCAATGCTAATTTCCCCGTCTGATGCATCGTAAAAACGCATGAGAAGATTTATTATTGTTGTCTTCCCTGCTCCTGTCGGCCCCACTATCGCGACCGTGCTACCGGGCTTTACAGAAAATGTCAAGTCGTGTATAATCTCCTTTTCGTTATATCCGAACTTAACATGCTCAAAATCAATTCTCCCCTTAACGTCGCTAAGCTCCACTGCATCAGGAGCATCCGCCTTTTCCGGAAGCTGGTCTATAAGCGAAAACACCCTCTCGGCCGCTGCGAACGCAGATTGCAGCTCACTCAAAATATTTGCCGCTTCGTTTATGGGGCCGGAAAATTTTCTTGAATAAAGAACGAAGGCAGAAACATCTCCAAGCGAAAGCAGGGAAATCAGATAAAGAATCGCGCCACCAACGCTTACAAGAACAAGCGATATGTTGTTTATAAAGTTTACAGACGGCCCGACGGTACTCCCGTAGTAATCCGCGTTGTAATAGGCTGTAGCCGCGTCATCATTTGCCTTATCGAAGCGAGCAATCATGGCGTCTTCACGCCTGTAAGCCTTTATAGTTTTAAGGCCCGACACCATCTCTTCAGAAAAACCGTTAAGCTCGCCAAGTTTTTTTGAGCGAAGCCTGAACAAAGGCTTCACTTTTGCTGTTCTAAATTTTGTAAATACTATTGTTACAGGTATTGTAACGAAAAAAACAGCAAGCAGCCTCGGTGATATGAGCAGCATTCCTATAAACGAACCGGTAACCGTTATGATGCTCGTGCATATCTGGATAATGTCATTAGAAAGCGACGCGTTAACTGTGTTTATGTCATATGAAATTCTGCTGATAATATCGCCCGTATGTATCTTATCAAAAAATCCTATGGGAAGTTCAAGAAGCTTGTTAAACAAATCCTCTCTCATCTTATAAACTATACTTTGGCTCAGGTTTATCATAATTCTCGCAAGCACATATGACAAAATCGATGAAACTACGTAAAAGATAACCATGAGAAAGCAATAAAAGAAAACAGCCTGAAATTCCACTTTTCCTGCGCCAGGCTCTATAGCGTCTATGGCACGGCCCGAAAGCGCCGGCCCGAGGAGAGCAAAAACATTGCTCAAAATAGTAAGCAGCGCCGCCGATATAAGCAGCCACTTAAAATGGTAAACGTATTTCCACAGTCTGAGCAGGATATACTTTTTGTCCACATTCTTTTTGTTTTTCTCAGCCAATGCTGTCACCTCCTCCTGAGACGTCCTCTCCCATCTGCGAATCAGTAATAAGCCTGTATTCTTCGCAGTCCTTCAGAAGCATTTCATGAGTCCCCACACCCACCACCTCGCCATCTTCAAGGACGAGAATAATGTCTGCATGTTTTATAGAACTCACGCGCTGTGCGACTATTATTGTTGTTGTATCGGAGTAATTGCGCGAAACAGCCTTTCTAAGCTGTGCGTCTGTTTTATAGTCGAGAGCGCTTGATGAATCATCGAGAATCAGCACCTCAGGGTTATCAGCAAGGGCACGCGAAATCAAAACTCTTTGCTTTTGTCCACCGCTTATATTTGTACCACGCGCAGTAAGGCAGTGCTGAAGTCCGCTGTCAAGGCTTTCAATAAATTCATACGCCTGAGCGTTTCTTATGCTTTCTTCAATAGCCTCAGAGCGTATATCTCTGCCGAAAGAAATATTTTCCTCTATTGTGTCAGCTAAAATAAAATCGTTCTGGAACACTATCCCGAATTTGCCTCTCAAAGTATCAAGAGGTATGGACCTTATATCATCACCACATATTCGTATCGTACCGCTGTCCGCATCGTAAAACCTCAAAAGAAGCTGTATCAGCGTTGTTTTTCCGCAGCCGGTCGGGCCTATTATTCCCACCGTCTGCCCTTTTTTTACCGAAAAGCTGATATTTTTAAGCTGCGCCGAGCCCTGAGACTCAACATACGAGAACGAAACATTTTCAAAGGTGATAAAATCGTCTGTGTCTATATGATTTGGCGGCATAATCTCGAACTCTGCCCCGCTGTCAAGGACGTCGCTTATTCTCTGCGCCGATGCAGAGCCCTCGGAAATTACCATAAAAATTCTGTTTACCGATAAAAGCGCGTTTAGAATTATCGTAAAATAAGTCATGAACGCAATTATTTTCCCGGCCTGGCTGACGCCGGCATTTACTCTGAACGCTCCAACGAGTATAACCGCAGTAAGCCCGAGATTAAGAAAGAAATTCATTGCCGGGTTAGATATAGCCATATTGCTTTTAGCTGACGTTTCAGCCTTAACAACTCCACTGTTGACATTTTTAAATCTTTCTTTTTCAAAGTCGTTTTTTGAAAGCGCTTTTATTACACGAATCCCCGCAACATTTTCACGAACTATCCTGACCATGCCGTCCATTTGTCTTTGAAGCGCCGAATAAAGCTTTACTCCCTTATGAGCAACAATCCATACAACGGCTCCGAGAAGCGGAAGAGTGCAAAGCATAACGAGAGTGAGGACAGGCTCAAGAGTCATCGTAACAATAATGCCGCCTATCAGAAGGATTGGTGCGCGCACGCCCATGCGTTGGCTCATGCCTACCATCTGATGTATGTTATACGTGTCGGTTGATAATCTGGAAATAAGTGATGGAAGAGTGAAATCATCAGTCTGTCTGCAGGAAAGATGTGTTATTCTTGAAAAAAGATCGTGCCGGATCTGAAGGGTTGCTTCCTTTGCAATTTTGGATGCCATTCTGTTTGCTATAACGTTACCCAGCAGTGCGCAAACAGCGCAGATAAGCATTATAAATCCCCAAAATAATATAAGTTCTATACTTTTCTGAGGCACTACCGTGTCGATTATGTAAGCGAGAATCCATGGAATAAAAAGATCCATGACGGTTCCCGCTGCCTTTATAATGAGTCCAAGTGCCATCTGTGCCGTCTTTGGCTTAAGATAATTAAGTATGCGTCTCATTTTTGCACATTTACTCCTTTTATCCCGCAAGTGCATTGTTAACGCTGCGCCACAATCCATGTCGCAAACGGCATAATGTTTATAACAATAGCTCTAAATTATTTGAAAACAAATCACAAAAAGTTTTTAATACTTTCTCCAAACCATTTTGTTTACTACGCCTGTGTAGCTCTGAATGAGCTTTACAACCTTTACTGAAACATTCTCGTCAGTGTAATTCGGAACTGGCGTTCCTACGTCGCCGTTTCTGTTCATTTCAACCGCAACATCAACAGCCTGCAAAACCTGTTCAGATGTAATGCCGGCAAGAATGAAATTACCTTTATCAAGTGCTTCGGGGCGTTCTGTACTTGTTCGTATGCACACCGCCGGTATCGGGTTCCCGACCGAAAGGAAGAAGCTGCTTTCCTCCGGCAGCGTTCCGCTGTCAGACACGACACAAAACGCGTTCATCTGCAAATTGTTGTAGTCGTGAAATCCAAGCGGCTCGTGCTGAATAACTCTCTTATCGAACTGAAAATCCCTCTGCTCTATAAACTTTTTGCTTCTTGGATGGCATGAATACAGTATTGGCATATCATATTTTTCAGCCATTGCATTTACGGCGTTCATAAGGTTGAAAAAGTTTTCTTCCGTATCTATATTTTCTTCCCTGTGCGCTGACAAAAGAATGTATTTGTCTTTTTCCAGCCCAAGCCTTTCAAGAACATTGCTCGCATTTATCTTATCAAGATTACTGCGTAAAACCTCCGCCATGGGAGAGCCCACAACGTACGTTCTCTCTTTTGCAACAGCAGATGCATTAAGATAGCGTCTTGCGTGCTCGCTGTAGCACATATTCACATCAGAAATTATGTCAACTATTCTTCTGTTTGTTTCTTCAGGCAGGCACTCGTCAAAGCATCTGTTTCCCGCTTCCATATGGAAAATCGGAATATGAAGCCTTTTTGCTCCTATAACAGAAAGGCATGAATTTGTGTCCCCCAGAACGAATACCGCGTCCGGCTTTTCTTTTACCATGAGCTGATACGACTTTGCAATAATATTCCCCATAGTCTCGCCCAAATCAGCTCCCACCGCATCAAGATAATAATCGGGCGCGCGGAGACCAAGATCATCAAAAAACACCTGATTGAGCGAGTAATCATAATTCTGACCCGTATGTACGAGAATCTGCTCAAAATATTTATCACACGCTTTTATACAGGCACTAAGACGTATAATCTCAGGCCGTGTTCCTATTATTGTCATAAGTTTTAATTTTGCCACTTTCTCACACCTCTTCAAAAAAAGTATCCGGCTTGTCCGGATTAAAAGCTTCGTTTGCCCACATAAACGTAATCAGGTCCTCTGTATCGGATAGATTGATTATGTTGTGCGTATACCCCGGTATCATATCCACTACTGTTATATCATCGCCGCTGACCTCATAATTTATCACTTCATCCGAGCCTATCCTTCTGAGCTGTATAAGTCCGTGACCCTTTACGACAACAAATTTTTCATTTTTTGTATGATGCCAGTGCTGTCCCTTTGTTACTCCCGGCTTCGATATGTTTACGCTGAACTGTCCAGCATTCGCAGTACGAATTATCTCCGTAAAGCTGCCGCGGGCATCGCAGTTCATTTTAAGCTTGTACGCAAAATTATCAGGTGCAAGATATGACAAATACGTTGAATACAGCTTTTTTGAAAACGATCCTTCCGACATATCCGGGACGGTGAGCTTTTCGCGCGACAAACTGAATTCATACAACAATTCGGCAATCTTACCGAGAGTAACCTTGTGAGTCGGCTCAGCATAACAAAATCCGTCACCGTGCCTATTTTCTTTACTTTGCAGCGCTCTGAGCATTTCCTCAACAAGATCATCAATATATAAAAGCTCAAGCTCTGTATTTTTGTCGTTTACCGTTATCGGCAGGCCGTGCGATATATTGTAGCAAAATGTTGCAACGACGCTGTTGTAATTCGGCCTGCACCATTTTCCGAAAAGATTAGGAAATCTGTATATAAGTACACGAGCATCCGTTTCTTCGGAATACTCTTTAAAAAGCTGTTCGCCTGCAAGCTTCGATCTGCCGTACTCTGAGCCGGCGTATCTGCCCTCAAGCGATGCCTGTATGCTCGAGGACAGCATAACAGGTGCATTATTCCCATATTTTTTCAGTGTTTTTAGCAGCTCTGACGCAAACCCAAAATTAACTGTCATAAACTCACTATTGTCCTTTGGTCTGTTAACACCCGCAAGATTAAATACAAAATCAGCATTTTTGCAATATTCGTCCAACGCCTCTTTTGGCGAACCTATATCAAATTCATATATTTCCCCTACATCAATATCATGTATACGATCCTTGCCATCACGTATGTTTTTCAGCG
>CALXSX010000012.1 GCA_944391265.1 uncultured Clostridia bacterium
GTGCCTTCACCGGCTTATCCGTTATCCCAAGCCAGAACTGAACGAGCGGGCCTGTCAGAACAACTGCCGTCAGTGTTCCCGCTCCGACCGTGCCGCCGAGAATAAATCCGAGCACCACGAAAAACAAATCGCAGCCTATGCGCACCCATCTGAACTGCACCGCCGCGAGCTTATCCGATATGATAATCGCCACAAGGTCGTTCGGCCCCGTTCCTGCATTGCTGTTTATCACGACCGACATTCCGAGCGCAAGTATGACGCAGCCAAGAACCATGCTGACAATCCTTACTGCCATAGGCGACTGCTCGCTTACGAGCGGATTTAAAAGCCACGTGAAAATATCTATTATCGGTCCGCCGCAGAATGCGCACACCACCGTTCCCGGCTTTATGTATCCCTTAGTAGTGAAAAACATCACAACTGTCAAAGCCGTCAGAACTATAACGTGCATCGTGCCGACAGTCAATCCGGCTGTACGCGCAAGGCCCTGAACAAATACTGTGAACGTGTCAGTCCCAAGCTCCGACAGCAGAAAAAGCGTTACACCAAGGTGCGCAATTGTAAGCCCCGCAAGCAAAACAAGAAGCGCTTTAACCCAGTCTGCTATCGTCCTCGACGATGTATCACTGCTGAACTTCTGTTTATTATTACCCATATTTTTCCTCCTGCCGCTGTTTGTCAGCGTAGCTGTTTGGTCAAATACTAAAAAAGCGTTTTTTTTATTTTTTCTTTATCCGCGCAAGCTCTATCCACTTTTGTGTCAGAAGCTCCGGTGACATCTTCCCTTTTTTCCCGGAAAAGACATTTTTTATCCTGATTTTTGTTTTCATAAAAACCACCTCAGCAAAATCTCTATGTGCCAAAGCACGTTTTTATAACCAAACGTCAAATAATTCCCACAAGTATGCGTCCTTTTTTCCGCGCGTAGCTTACAGTATAAGCAGTGCCTCCGCTTTCCTTATACATGTAATAAATACAAACGGCGCTGCCGTCAACAAGATGTCTGTTTCTCGCAAGCATACAGCCGCGGTAATATTTTTCGCTCAGCATAGTCACCTTATCAGCTTTGCTCAGTATGTACTCGTACTCCTGTTTGTGCTTTTCCGACCACCCGCGGGTCTGGCTCTTGCAGGGAATAACCACTATAAGCTTCAGCTGGGGAATCTCCTTTTTCAGCTGCAGAACGCATTTTGCCGCGAGCATATCAAACCCAAGCGCACCGCCGGTGCCAAAATACACCACTCCCGACTCCGCAAGAGTGCGTATCACATCTGTCACCCGCTCCTCCATATGCTTATGAATAATTCGTCTGTGCCCTGTAAAGCATGCCGTTTTTTCAGTTATCTCATTCATACATTTTCTGCCTTCTTATATCCGTACCCGTCAGTTTCATCGCATAGAAAAATTCAAACAGCCGCGACGTGACTCTCTGTGTGTACATTCTTGAAAGCTCGTCGAGCGTCAGATTAGTGCTGATAACCATTTTTTTGCCGCCCAGTATCCGCTCGTCGATTATATCGTAAAGGAAGCTTCTCGTAAATTTTGACGGTGCTTCTGCGCCGAGGTCGTCGAGCACAAGCAAATCACACACTGCCGCACTGCTGATCATCTCCTCGTCCTCTTGTGAAAGGTGCCTGCCGAACTTTTTACTTTCAAGCAGTGAAAACAGCTTGCCGCTCCTTACATATAAAACAGAATATCCTTTCCCGATAAGCTCGTTTGCTATGCAGCCGGAAAGGAATGTTTTCCCAAGGCCCGTACCACCGTAAAACAGCAGGCTTTTTTCATACCCATCAAAATCTTCAGCCATCTTTTTAGCCTCGGCAAGTGATTTTTCGGCGCGGCGGCGGGGAGATATTCCGTCATCTCCCGGCTCAGCGGAATAATAATTAAGGTCAAAATCCGAAAAATGACTTCTTTTCATGCCTGCCGACAGATTTGAACTCTCATAGGAGTAAAGAGTCTGCTTTGCCTTGAAGCAGCTGCATTTTTCGTTCCCAACAAAACCGGTATCGCGGCATATTGGACAGTTAAACCGAACCCTGTCATAATCTGACGGAACACCGTTCTCACGCAGTATCTCATCTCTTCTTTCAGTCAGCTCATCAAGCCGGCCCCTGAGGCTTTTCCTTATCTCGTCCTCCCTGTCCGGTTCCTTTGCAACTGCGAGCGCACACTCCGTACCTATTCGCGTTATCTCCTGCCTTATTTTCTCGAGCTCCGGAAACTTTTCATGCACGCGCCGCACACGCTCGTTCCTGAGGACTTCCTCCCTTGAACGCATACTGTCGTATTCGGCAAATATCCTGTCGGTTATGCTGCGGTTCATACTCTGCACTTCCTCTCTATTTCGAGTATCTCGTCCTTTTTCTTTAAAATTTCGTCGAATCTTTCGATATAAGTCGCCGGGTCTTTAAAGTTAAATATCCTCTCTATCCTGTCACCCATCACGAGTTTTGTGCTTCCTCCGCACCCAAGCGCTATTATTGTCTGTATTTCTTCCATTATATTTATATTGTAAAAGCTCATGTAACCTGCCTTAGCGTATCCGACATTTTCAAGATTGCCGGATATGTTTTTCTGACGGTACATGTAATATGGTATTCTTTCCGTATTGCTCATTTTTTTCTGGGCATATGAAAGCATCTTATTCATGACGTCCGCCTCAGCGAGCACCTCTCCGGAAAAGCGCAGTGCAGCCGACCTTTTCACGCACATCGAATGAACTGTTATGCTCTCCGGGTCGAGCTTTGCCACAGCGTCAATACTATACTTAAAATCTTCAAAGCTCTCCCCCGGAAGCCCTGCTATAAGATCCATGTTGATATTGTCAAAGCACGCCTTTCTCGCCGCGGACACTGCCGCCTCCACCTGATCCGGCGTGTGGGTCCTCCCCACTCTGACAAGTGTTTTTTCGTTCATTGTCTGCGGATTTATGCTTATCCTTGTAACGCCGCCTTTTTTTGCTGCCAAAAGCTTTTCCGGCGTTATCGTGTCCGGTCTGCCGGCCTCAAGTGTGAATTCAACCGTGTCACCGGCTATTAGCGGGCGAAGCCTTTCGCACACCGCCGCAAGCTGTTCAGCGGACAGCGTAGTCGGAGTGCCGCCGCCTATGTACACCGTCTGCACCCTTGCATTTTTCTTTCTGAGTATTTCCCCTGTCTTATCTATTTCCTTTAAAAGAAGCCGCACATACTCGTCCATGTACTTGCCGCTCACACGCATATCAGTTGACACAAACGAACAGTAAAGGCACCTTGTCGGACAAAACGGAATACCTATATAAAGGCTGACATAATCAGGCTTTGAACGGCTCAGTATATCCCGCTCGTTTTTTGCAACCGTAAGAGCAAGCTTCGCTTTGTCCTCGCTCACAGCGTAAAGACTCCTGAGCGTGCTCACAATATTCTCTTCCCTAACGCCGCTCTCCGTCAGTTCGCGCACGTTTTTTGCGGGCCTTATGCCGCTCATAACACCCCACGGAAGATTTATCTTCCTTATTTTAAATGCAGCATTGCAAAAGCTTTTCGTCACGGCAGCGTCAAAAGCCTTCCTTTTCATTGCCGCGCTTTCACCTTTGTCAATGCTGTAGTAGTAATCGTCATCGTATACTGCTCCGCCGTGTGCTATGACCGTATACACGTTTACTGTGCTCCCATCGTATTCAAAGCTGCTGCTCACCGTCACGTCCTCGCTGTCATCGAAAAACAAACCGTAAAACAGCTTTATCTTATCCCGGCACTCATACCCGTTTTGAAACAAAATCATATCACGCGCTCATTTCGTTATAAATTTCATGCTACATAATATTATACAGCCAAATCCGAACTATGTCAATATCGGCGGCAAATGAATTGACGTTTTTGGCGATTTTATTTTATTGTTACAATGGTGTAATATTAAGTATATATTCCCCAAAAATCATCGTTTTTTAAATTTTATTATATTTATATATGTTTTATGTTTTTTTATTTGCTTTTATTATTAATAATAAATAAATTACTTTACCAAATAGCGGTATTTTGCATGGATTTATGTTACAAAACAGTCAGTTTCATTACAGAAATATTACAAATTTTTGAAAAAAAGATTGACAAAGCTCGTAATCTGTTGTATAATGTCCCTGTAATGTTTTTTGAGAGGTAAAATTTTGAAGTTTATTTTGAGATATTCTCAGACTATGTAAGTCTTTGCAATATT
>CALXSX010000013.1 GCA_944391265.1 uncultured Clostridia bacterium
TACAGTATGAAAGAAACTTCGTTCTGTCTGCCATTGATCCGGAAACAATAGTTGCGGCCGTTGCGCAGAATACAAGGTTACATGCAAAGGTTCAAGCGTTTTCCTTGATGAAGTCACCGAAATTGAAGAAAATATCAAGATTTGGGATTCCGAAAATGCCAAACACGTAATCCTCAGCCATCATAAGGCTAAATCCAAGCAATACGAAAACTACCGTTCCTATGCAAAAATCCATGAGGTTTTTCATGATGATGTTTCCGGCGTTCTTAGCTCTTGTAAAGCCGGTCTCAACCATCGCAAAACCTGCCTGCATGAAAAATACCAGAGCGGCACCGATTAAGTACCAGACTCCAAAAACTTGCGTGCCAACTAATTCTTGTACTAGGCTCGTAATTTCCTCTGTTCCCATATTAACAACTCCTAACTTTTTGTTTTAAATTTATCTTACACTGAACAGCATGTCACCGTATGAAGGATACGGCCAATAATCTTTCGCCGTCAGCGTTTCAGCCTCATCGCAGGCTGCCCTGAGCTCGTTCATCTTTGCCAAAACATTGTCGCGTATTGCATACGATTCTGAAACAACATCCGCCTTATCGGCAAGTGATGAAACGACATCTTCGAGTTCTTTTGCTTTTACCGCAATGGTGTCTGTCAGAGCTGAAAGCTTCTTAACAGTTTCTGTCTCATAGCTGCATGGCAGGCTCTGATCAAGCGCCTTTTTTGCAGCGGCGGTCTGTGCAAGTTCCAAAATGTATGATTCTATTGCAGGAGCAATCTGTGTTTTTGCCATTTCAACCATGGTGTTAGCTTCAATGACAACTGTCTTGCAATAGTTTTCAAGCATTATCTCGCATCTTGACTGCAGTTCAGCTTCCGAATAAACACCGTGTGCCGTCAGCATATCAACATTTTTCTTATCAAGCAGATGCGGCATACAGTCCGGAGTCGTTCTGTAATTAAGAAGTCCGCGTTTTTCAGTAGCTTCTTTTATCCACGCGTCATCATAGCCGTTTCCATTGAATATGATGCGCTTATGATCCTTGATTGTTTTCTGAATAGTTTCATGAAGCGCCGCCTCGAAATCGTCAGCTTTTTCAAGACTGTCAGCATATGTCTTAAGCGATTCGGCAACAGCGCTGTTAAGCATTATGTTTGCACAGGCAATGCTGTTAGATGAGCCTAGCATACGGAACTCAAACTTATTACCTGTAAATGCAAACGGGGATGTACGGTTTCTGTCTGTTGTATCGCGGTTGAACTTCGGAAGAACGTCAACCCCGAGCTTCATCTGCGTTTTTTCGGTGCCGTTATACGGCGTGTCGTTTTCTATTGCCTCAAGCACGGCGTTCAGTTCATCGCCAAGGAAGATAGAAACAACAGCGGGAGGAGCCTCATTCGCTCCGAGCCTGTGATCGTTTCCTGCGGTGGCAACCGAAAGACGAAGCAGATCCTGATAATCATCAACTGCTGTGATAACTGCACACAGGAACAGAAGAAACTGTGCGTTTTCATAAGGTGTTTCGCCCGGTGAAAGCAGATTTACGCCGGTATCTGTTGCCATTGACCAGTTGTTATGTTTTCCGCTTCCGTTTACACCGGCAAACGGCTTCTCGTGCAGCAGGCATACTAACCCATGCTTTTCTGCTACCTTCTGCATGATCTCCATCGTCAGCTGGTTATGGTCTGTTGCGATGTTGGTGGTACTGTAAATCGGAGCAAGCTCATGCTGCGCCGGTGCCACCTCGTTATGCTCAGTCTTTGCTAAAATTCCCAGCTTCCACAGCTCTTCGTTCAGGTCCGCCATGTACGCCTCCACCCTCGGCTTTATTACTCCGAAGTAGTGGTCATCCATCTCCTGACCCTTTGGCGGTTTGGCTCCGAACAGAGTCCTGCCGGTAAATCTCAGGTCAGGGCGCTGGTCATACATCTCTTTTGTAATGAGGAAGTATTCCTGCTCAGGACCTACTGAAGTGCGTACACATTTTACTGTGTCGTTTCCGAACAGCTTCAAAATCCTAAGCGCCTGTTTGTTGAGTGCTTCCATAGAACGAAGCAGCGGTGTTTTCTTGTCAAGAGCTTCTCCCCCGTATGAACAAAAAGCGGTAGGAATACAAAGAGTCTTACCTTTTATAAAAGCATATGAAGTCGGATCCCAAGCGGTGTAGCCTCTTGCTTCAAAGGTCGCTCTCAGACCGCCTGATGGAAATGAAGATGCGTCCGGCTCGCCTTTTATCAGCTCTTTTCCGGAGAAATCCATTATCACACCACCGTCAGGTGAAGGAGAAATAAAGCTGTCATGCTTTTCTGCCGTGATTCCTGTCAGCGGCTGGAACCAATGAGTATAATGTGTGGCGCCGTGGGCAACCGCCCAATCTTTCATAGCAGCGGCAACAGCGTTTGCTACGGTAATATCCAGCTGCGCTCCCTCATCGATTGTCTTTTTCAGTGAGCGATACACGTCAGCGGACAAGTTTGCTTTCATCACCCTGTCGTCAAAAACAAGGCTTCCGAAATACGTTGGCAAAGTTTTCATAACAATGCACCCCTTTTTTTAAAATAAAAGCAAAGACTATTTTAAAAATAAAAAAAACGTCTCCAAGTCTACACTTGAAGACGTCTTTGCCTTACACGATTATTATAATACAGACGTAGATATTTGTCAACATATTTTTTTATTTTTAGAAAAGTTTTAAATATTTTTGGCATTTTTGAGAAAAAAATAGTTTATGTTGACAAAAATGAACATTTTAATTTAAAATGCTGACTTTATTTATACATTAGGCCAAGCACTGTCATTAATGAATACAAAAATGTTTTTTTCTCGATATCTTCTCCGGCGTACAGGTCAGCGGTGTCAACCTGAGCACCGTTTTTTAAAACCGTCACAGTTCCTATTCTGTCGCCCTTTCTGACAGGTGCGTTAAGGTCGTCAAGCTCTGTGCTGTATGTTATTTCCTCAGTATCTCCCTTTTCAAGCAGGATAGTGCGGCTTTCTCTTGACTGAGCTCCGACCTCCTTCTTTACACCCCTTGAAACTCTGGCTTTTGCAAGCTCCGTATCCGCCGGGACTGTCTCTTTAAGCGTGTATGCAGAAAATCCGTAGTCAAGCAGAGTTCTTGCTCCCGAAAACCGCGAATTTGAGTCGGGCGCACCAAGAACGACGGCTATCAGATGCATACCGTCTCTAAGCGCAGATGCGGACAGGCAGCAGAGAGCCTTGCTCGTGGAGCCCGTTTTCAGACCGGTCGCACCGTCATAGAAACGTATCAGTTTATTTGTGTTTGCAAGCTGAAACTTTCCGCCGCGCATTGTATCTGTCCAGATGGTGGTGTATTTGAAAATAATTTCATGCTTTAAAAGCTCCCTCGACATTATCGCCACATCGCGTGCAGATGAATAGTGTCCGTCCGCATCAAGGCCGTTAGTGTTTACAAACGAAGTGTTTTTCATGCCAAGCTCCGCGGCACGTTCGTTCATTCGCCTTACAAACTCAGCCTCTGAGCCGGCGATAAATTCCGCCATTGCGACTGCTCCGTCGTTTGCCGAGGCTACAGCAATGCCTTTGAGCATTTCATCGACTGTTATAACGTCGCCTGTTT
This sequence comes from uncultured Clostridia bacterium, assembly GCA_944391265.1. Lineage (GTDB taxonomy): Bacteria > Bacillota > Clostridia > UBA1381 > UBA1381 > RGIG9115. The sequence goes on from CALXSX010000013.1 coordinate 3,603, forward strand.
CAAGGAACATCGTTGACCCGCCCATGCTCATAGCCCGCTCGCTTACGGTAACTTCGTCATCAAGTGATATCTGACCGCTGTCGAGCGCCTCGACTATGAGGAGCATTGTCATTATCTTCGTCACGCTTGCTATGGGGAGCTGCTCATCGGCGTTTTGCTCGTACAGCACGTCGCCCGTTGTAAGCTCCGTAAGTATTGCCGATTTTGCGTTTATATCAAGCTCCGGTGCGGCGTGCACAGCCGCTGAGGATATAAAAAGAATCATAAGCGCACAAATAAATTTTTTCATTTTCTGCCTCCTTACATACTCTTCGGTTTGTACATTATATGTTTTTAAAATTTTAATAGTACCTAATTTGACCGACAGATTATGGAATATGGTTTTTTATGTAATAAAAACCGGAAATAAAAGCAAAATAATATAGAATATTTTTTAATGGTCCGATTTTATAAACGGACGGAAAGGATGTTTGAAAATGAAGGGATTCACTGAGATAATCGATGTTTACGGCAGGGAGGTAATCGATTCGCGTGGCAACCCCACCGTTGAGGCTGTGGTATACACAGACAGCGTGCAGGAAAGCGCAATAGTTCCGTCGGGGGCATCTACAGGGGTTTTTGAAGCTGTAGAGCTTCGTGACGGAGACAAAAAGCGGTATATGGGGAAGGGAGTTAAAAAGGCTGTTGAAAACATAAATACGGTCATAGCAGATGCACTCATCGGAATGAATGTGCTTGACCAGAGGGAAATAGATAAAAAGCTTCTGGAGCTTGACGGTACGGCAAACAAGTCGAGGCTTGGAGCAAATGCAATACTCGGCGTATCACTTGCGGCGGCAAAAGCCGGAGCGGCAAGCGTTGGTCTCCCTCTTTACAGATATATAGGCGGTGTTAATTGTCATGTAATGCCGATTCCAATGATGAATATATTAAACGGCGGTGTCCATGCCGGAAATAATATTGACATACAGGAGTTTATGATAATGCCGGTAGGCGCGAAGAGCTTTAAAATGGCATTGCGTATGTGCTGTGAGGTATATCACACGTTAAAGGGAATTATAAAGGATTCGGGGCTGTCTACGGCTATCGGAGACGAGGGCGGATTTGCTCCGAACCTGCCGACAAATGAGAAGGCGCTTGAGCTCATAGTGGAGGCTGTCGGCAAGGCGGGTTATAACACTAAATCCGATTTTAAAATAGCTATGGACGCCGCGTCATCTGAATGGCTCATGCCCGACGGAACCTATAAGATGCCAAAATGCGGTGAAATCAGAACGAAAGAAGAAATGGTGGATTACTTTGAAATGCTTTGCGATAAATATCCGATAATTTCAATAGAGGACGCTGTTGCGGAAGATGACTGGGACGCGTGGGACATTCTTACAAAAAGACTCGGTGACAGAATACAGCTTGTCGGAGACGACTTGTTTGTTACAAATACTGAAAGGCTTAAGAAGGGAATAGAGAAGAACGCCGCAAACTCAATCCTCGTTAAGGTAAATCAGATAGGAACGCTTACAGAGGCACTGGACGCGATTGAGCTTGCGGGCAAACATGGATATACTGCGGTTTTGTCACACAGAAGCGGAGAAACAGAGGACACCACTATAGCTGATATAGCCGTTGCAGTAAACTGCGGACAAATAAAAGCCGGCGCACCGTGCAGAACGGACAGGGCAGCTAAATACAACAGGCTCCTGAGAATTGAGGAGGAGATGTGCAGCTATGCCACATATCCCAATAAGCTTAGATAAGAAATAAATCAGTTTTCTGCGATGAAAACAAACAGTGCGGCAGCGGGTTCATCCGCTGCCGCACTCTTACTCTTGAGTATGCGTTAGAGCAGTCCT
>CALXSX010000014.1 GCA_944391265.1 uncultured Clostridia bacterium
CCGCCTTGCTCCTTATCCCGGCAACGAACAGCCTCTTAAATTTGCTGTTATCAAAAATAAAGCCAGTGAAATTTTTAAGTATACCAAGTGGGCAGCATATCTTAACGATTTTAATCCCAGTGAAAAAGAGATGCCTCCTGCATATATTGTGACTCTTGGCGACAAGAGTATAAAGAAAACAGGTGATTTCAGCACTGAATCAGCCATTGCCGGAGCGGTAATGTCTGTTGCGGCCGAGGCGCTGGGAATAGGCGCTTGCTGGCTGGGCGCAATAGACCGCAAGTCTATTTCAAAGATTCTTTCTTTACCGGAGCAGTTTGAGCTTTTGTATTTGCTTGCAATAGGCTACTCAGACCAAACCTGTAAATGCGTCGATTCAGACGGTGACATTAAGTATTATTTTGATGAAAACGGTACATTTTGTGTCCCCAAGCGCAAATTTGATGATATTTTTATTAAAGTTGAATAATGGGAGGTAATCAGATTGATATTGGTGGTTGATATTGGCAATACGCATATTGTGCTCGGAGCTTTTGACGGAGATGAGCTTAAGTTTGTTTTCAGAATAAGCACCGATCCGCAGAAAACAGAATACGAGTATGCTTCCATTGTAAGAAACATTTTTATTTTAAAGGGAATAGATATGTCCCTTATCGAAGGCGCCGCTATGTCGTGTGTTGTACCTCAGCTTACACAAACAATGAAAAAAGCGCTTAAGCTTTGCTTCGGAATCAATGCGGTTAATGTAGGGCCGGGGATAAAAACCGGAATAAATCTGAACTGCGATTCGCCGGCTCAGGTAGGAGCTGATCTTATATGCTCCTGCGTTGCGGCGCACGAGTTGTATGGAGAAAACTGTATAGTTATCGATATGGGAACGGCAACAAAGCTTATAGCTGTTGACAAGAATGGAGTATTTATAGGCCTCTCCATCGCTCCGGGCCTTGGCATGGGCATGAATGCTCTCGCTATGGGCACGGCTCAGCTTCCACAGGTTAGTCTTGACGCTCCGGACAGTGTTCTCGGTAAAAACACTCAAGACTGCATGAAAAGCGGAGTGGTAGTTGGTCATGCATGCATGATTGACGGGATGGTCGACAGAATGCTTGAAGAGCTCGGTGGAAATTGGAGAGTAATAGTTACGGGTGGCTTTTCGAGTATTATTGCGCCGCTTTGTAAAAGGAAAACGGAAATTGACGAAACATTTATTTTGAAAGGTCTTAGGGCTGTGTATACAAAGAACAGGAAGTAATTAAACCGGGGCGTTTGCTCATATATGAGCACGTCTCGGTTTTTTCTTGTAATTATTACTGAAATTGACCTTAGCCAAGGTAAAAATTGCAAAAAAACTTGATTTTAGGTAATTTTTGTGTTATAATAATACAGTGCACATATGTGTTATTTTCGTATGTATGCACGATAAATCTGATTGAAAAAATAATTGGGAGTGTGTGGTAAATGGCGCGGAAAAAGGCTGAAAAAGCTTTTGATTTATCAGTTATAGAAAATTCAAAGGTTGTTGACGTCGAGCTTAACAGCGAAATGAAAAAATCATACATCGATTATTCCGTGAGCGTTCTCGTAGGTAGGGCGCTGCCTGATGTTAAGGATGGACTCAAACCTGTTCATAGGCGTATTTTGTACGATATGTATGAGGCCAACCTGCTTTATGAAAATGATTTTAAGAAATCGGCTGCAACAGTCGGAGATGTTCTTGGTAAATATCATCCGCATGGTGACGGCTCTGTTTATGATGCAATGGTAAGACTTGCTCAGGATTTTTCACTGAGGTACCCTCTCGTTCAGGGTAAGGGTAATTTTGGATCGGTAGACGGTGACCCCGCTGCTGCGTACAGATATACAGAGGCAAAGATGACCAAAATTGCAGCACAGATGCTTCAGGATATTGAAAAGAATACAGTTGATTTTGTGCCTAACTACGATGATAAGCTCCGTGAACCAAGCGTTCTTCCGTCAAGGTTTCCTAATTTGCTTGTGAATGGTTCAAGCGGAATAGCCGTTGGAATGGCTACAAATATTCCGCCTCATAATCTTTGTGAGGTCATAGACGGAATTGTCGCTGTTATAGATGACCCGTATATTACGCTTGATGAGCTTATGCAGCATATACAGGGCCCGGATTTTCCGACAGGCGGTGTAATTATGGGCATGAGCGGCATCAGGAGAGCGTATTCCACAGGCCGCGGCAGAATTATAATGCGGGCTAAGGCTGAGATCGAGGAAGATAACGGAAAAAGCAGAATAGTTGTTACAGAGCTTCCTTATCAGGTAAATAAGGCAAAGTTGGAGCTTCATATTAACGAGCTGGTACGAGATGGAAAGCTTGAAGGCATATCGTCTACACGAGATGAATCAGATAAGAATATAAATTTCATAATTGAGCTTAAAAGAGATGCAAATCCTAATGTGGTTCTGAATAACCTGTTTAAATTCACTCAGATGCAGGAAACATTCGGTGTGATTCTTATTGCCCTTGTTGACGGAGAGCCTAAATGCCTGACGCTGCGTGAAATGATTGATTATTATATATCTCACCAGGAAAGCGTAATAAGGAGAAGAACTAAGTTTGATCTGGATAAAGCAAAGGATCATGCCCATCTGCTTGAAGGCTACAGGATAGCGATAGATTACATTGATGAGGTTATCAGCATCATAAGAAGGTCAAGCAGTATAGCGAATTCAAAGCAAAACCTTATTGACAGATTTGGTCTTACAGATGTACAGGCTACAGCGATAGTTCAGATGCAGCTCGGCAGGCTGTCAGGCTTGGAACGTGAAAAAATAGAGGCGGACTATGAAGAAACCGTCGGAAAGATATCTGAGTACGAGGACATACTGTCAAACGAACCGCGCATACTTCAGATTGTAAAAGAGGATCTCACAGACATTAAAAACAAATACGGCGATGACAGAAGAACTGAGATTACTATGGTAACAGATGAGATAGATATTGAGGATCTTATCGATGAAGAGGATGTTATTATAACGGTAACTCATAAGGGATATATAAAGAGACTCCCTGCTGACACATACAGGTCGCAGCGAAGAGGCGGCAGAGGTGTATCAGGAATGACTACACGTGAAGAGGATTTTGTAGAAAATCTGTTTAGTACATCTACACACGATAATATTTTGTTCTTCACCACAAGAGGAATAGTCTACAAGCTTAAAGGCTACCAGATACCGGAGGCAACACGTACTGCAAAGGGTACTGCTATTGTTAATCTTCTTCCTCTCGAACAGGATGAGAAAGTCACTGCGATGATACCTATACGCGAATTTAACAGCGGAGATAACCTTGTGTTTATAACTAAACGAGGCATGGTCAAGAAGACTAACATACTCGACTATTCAAAGATAAGAAGTGTCGGACTTCGTGCGATAGACCTTATGCCCGATGATGTGTTGATTCATGTGGACATTTCTGACGGAGACAGTGAGATAATGCTGTCAACCCATGACGGTATGGCTATAAGATTCAAGGAAAGCGATGTAAGAAATGTCGGAAGAACTGCCCGCGGAGTCAGAGGTATACGTCTGAGGGAAGGCGATTATGTCGTCGGAGGAGCTGTAATAAAGAACGATGCAAAATGCCTTGTTGTTACGGAAAACGGATTTGGTAAAAAGACTGATTTCGATGAGTACAAGCCACAGGGGCGTGCCGGAATGGGTGTTAAGACTTATAAGATAACAGAAAAAACAGGCAGTGTAACAGGTATGACACCTGTAACTGACGACGAAGATGTTTTGCTTATAACTTCTGATGGAGTAGTTATCAGAATGCACGCAGAGGAAATCAGCACAATCGGCAGAAATACGCAGGGCGTGAGACTCATGCGTATGAATGGCGATGTAAAGGTGGTAGGAATAGCTGTCGTTGAAAAGGACAATGATGAAGAAACCGAAAAGCCTGTAAATGAGGAAGAAGAGGACTCTCAGGCAGAACAAGCAGATTCAGCGGTTGATTTGTCTGAAGACGAGATGTCTGCTGATGACAATATTGATGAGTAAATAAAAGAAGGGATATTTTATCACATGGAAAAGATACTGATTGAGATAACAATGGAAAACGGTAGAAAAATGAAAGCAGAGCTATATCCGGATATTGCTCCGATTACTGTTGAAAATTTCACAAAGCTCATAAAAGAAAAGTTTTTTGACGGCCTGATATTCCATAGGGTTATAAACGGATTTATGATTCAGGGCGGAGCGTATCTGCCGGACGGAACTCATAAAGAAGCGGAATCAATAAAGGGAGAGTTCAGCTCAAACGGCTTTGAAAACAATCTTCTCCATACGAGAGGTGTACTTTCAATGGCGCGGACAATGTTCCCGAACTCCGCTTCAAGTCAGTTTTTCATAATGCATCAGGATGCGCCGCACCTTGACGGTCAGTATGCTGCATTCGGAAAAGTGATTGAAGGAATTGATGTTGTTGACGAGATAGCGCAGTCAAAAACTGACTTTTCAGATAAGCCTGTAAATGATTGCGTTATAAAATCTATTGAGATTATTTGAACGTCGTTTTGCTATGTAACGGAGGGTGACAACGAATGCCTGAGATCAGAATAAAACAGGACAGCATATGTATACCGAGGCAACTTGCAGAAGAGGTTTTTCCCTCTACGAACGCAGTGTTTATCAAGGTTTATATACACATTTTGCTTTTATGTACAAAAAATAATAATGTTTCGTTTTCAGCGGTGGCAAATTCACTTCAGCTCCTTGAAAGTGATGTTATGCAGGCAGTCAGATTTTGGGAAAGCATAGGAGCATTGGAGCTTTCTGACTCCTACAGCAGCAGCCTTGAAGATGAGCAAAAGGAAGATTCCGAGCCCTCTGATAAGAGCCAGCATGAGGTTGCGTCAGAAATTGAAGACGATGAAAAGCTTTCGGAGATGATTCAGCTTGCGCAGGAGGTTTTTGGAAGGACATTGACCGTTTCTGAGATCAAAAGCTTGTACTGGCTTTACGGCGATCTTGGATTTTCCGCAGAAGTAATACTTATGCTGCTGGAATATTGCGTTTCAATAGATAAGAAAAATATGCCGTACATCGAGCGGGTTGCGAGTGAATGGCATAAGAGGGGCCTTAACAGCATAGAAAAAGTGCAGCAGTTTTTGATTGATGAGCAGCAGAAAAAGGATTATATGTATCGCGTCAAGCAGGCGCTTGCGATACACGACAGGGATTTGACAGGCATAGAGGAAGAATATATTCAGAGATGGCATAATGATTACGGAATGAGTGTAGAGATGATTTCCCTTGCATATGAGTATTGCGTACTTAGAATAAATAAGCTTTCTTTTCCTTACATGGACAAAATAATTAAAAATTGGCATGAGAAGGAAATAACTTCGCCTGATGAAGCCAGAGTGGAAAACGAAGCTCACAAAAACAGCAGAGAAAACCCTGACTTGTTTAAGGAAGCCGGTAATCCTGAGGACCTCGAAAGGCTTACGTGGGGAAAACTTGATTAAGAAAAAACGGCAGGATAATCGTTTTTGTGATTGTCCTGCTTTGTGTATAGGATCTTATATGAAATATGAAACAAGCATCAGAGCCGCGATTATTGCTATAATGATATTGGTAAAAAAAATGTGCTTAAGCGAACTTGTGTTTTCGTTTTGCAGGGCATTTTGAGCCGCTTTGTAAATTAGCAATGCGCAGCCGCAGATTATTGCCGGGAAAAAGAAAAATGCGAGCAGCATACCACCATTTTCAGTATTTGACAAAATAAATCTGAGTATTATCACATAATAGGCAATGCCGCTCAAAAGTGAGAACGTAAGCCTGAAGGATTTATTTGTAAACAGCTTTAAAATATCCATTGGTACACCTCGCAGTTTTTATATTTAATATAATATCACACGGTGCAGATGATGTCAAGAAAAGAATTTAACAAAGATTTTATGGGGAGACAGAACAAATGAAGCTTATAGTCGCTGTTTCGAAAAGCTGGGGGATAGGAAAGGATAACAGACTGCTGTTTTCTATTCCAGCTGATATGAAATTTTTCAGAGACACTACAAAGGGACACACAGTTGTTATGGGCAGAAAAACGCTTGAATCGCTGCCCGGAGGCAAGCCTCTGAAAAACAGGCGTAATATCGTTTTATCAACGAGCATAGATTCAGGCAACGGTATCGAGGCTGTACGTAATGTGAATGAACTTTTAAAACTGGTTGGTAAAGACACTGAAAATGTTTTTATAATCGGCGGAGAGAGCGTTTACAGGGAGCTTTTGCCGTTCGCAGATACAGCGTTTGTTACAAAAGTCGACGCTGAAAATGAGGCAGATTGTTTCATGCCGGATCTTGATTCCGACAAAAATTGGGTGCTTTCCGAGAAAAGCAATGATTATTTTGAAAATGGACTGACATTTCGGTTTTGTACCTATGTGAGAAAAGGCAGGGATGGTGTTCTTGAGTAACGGAATACTTAGCGAGATTAAAAACAGACACTTTTCAAAAAGTCAGGAGAAAATAGCAAGATACATTGAGCAAGATGATAAGCACGCAGCTTTCATGACGGCCGCAAAACTTGCAAAAACGGTCGGTGTGAGTGAGGCGACAGTCGTCCGCTTTGCCAACGCGCTCGGGTTTGCCGGATACCCTGAATTTCAGAAGCAGTTACGGCGCGAAACAAAGGTGCAGCTGACTGCTGTGGACAGGATAGAGATTGCGTCTGAATCTATTTCGGAAAATGAAATAATTTCCAAGGTTTTGAAATCCGATATGGATAAAATTGAAAAAACGATGGGCCAGCTTGACAGAGATGGGTTCAACAAAGCAGTAGATGCTCTTTTCAGAGCCAAGCACATTTATACAGTAGGTGTAAGGTCATCGGCATCACTTGCCATGTTTGCAGGTTTTTATTTTAATTTGCTTTTTAAAAATTCCAAGGTCATAACTCAGGCAGGTGCAGAGGATATAATAGAGCAGTTTTTTCATGTTGGTAAGGGTGATGTTGTTGTAGGGATAAGCTTTCCGAGATATTCAAACGGTATTGTGCGCGCTCTTGAGTATGCAAAAAGCAGAGGTGCTTTCATCATTGCCGTTACCGACGGACCGGCTTCTCCTATAAGCGGTTATGCCGACTGCTGTCTATATGCACCAAGTGACCTTGATTCATTTGCTGATTCGCTCGTTGCGCCTATGAGCATACTGAACGCCCTTATTTTCACTATCGGATACAAATGCAGACGTGAAGCAAAAGAGACATTTGAGCAGCTTGAAATGATTTGGAAGGATTACGATGTGTATGACTCAGAATAGAAATGTCGTAATAGTTGTAGGAGGCGGCGCAGCAGGCGTGATTGCATGCGGTTTTGCAGCCAAAACCGCGGAAAAGGTGTACCTGATTGAAAAAAACAAGCTCCTCGGAAGAAAGCTTAGAATAACCGGTAAGGGCAGATGCAACGTTACCAACGCAGCAGATATAGAGGATTTTTTTAAAAGTGTTCCCAGAAATCCCAAATTTCTCTACAGTGCGTTTTACTCTTTTACAAATCATGATATAGCTCGTTTGCTCGAAAAGTCAGGAGTAGCTCTGAAAACCGAAAGAGGAGGAAGGGTGTTTCCGGTCAGCGATAACGCTCATGATGTTGCTAATGTTCTTGCAAAGTTTGCGCTTGCAGAAAATGTTGAACTTGTTTCGGAAAAGGCAGTCAGTCTTATTGTCCTTGATAACAAGCTCGTCGGAATAAAAACAGAGAGCGGAAGAAAAATTGCAGGTAAGGTCATAATTGCCACGGGCGGAGCTTCGTACCCGATTACCGGTTCAACCGGAGACGGCTATGTATTTGCGCGTTCGTGCGGTCATACTGTAACGGAGCTTAGGCCATCACTAATACCCATAATAACTGAGGAAAAGTGGGTAAGAGAGCTTGCCGGGCTTTCCCTTAACAATGTCAGCCTGACTGTTTTTGATGAAAAGGGAAGAGAGATTTTCAGTGAGCTTGGTGAGATGCTTTTTACTCATTTTGGAATAAGCGGACCGCTTGTGCTGTCTTCATCAGCCCATATGCGGGATTTGGGAAAGCGCAAATATAAAATAAGTATAGATTTAAAGCCCGCGCTGTCGCTTGAAAAGCTCGACGCAAGAATACTCAGAGATTTCGGAGATGAGCTTAACAAGGACCTTATAAATGGTCTCGATAAGCTTCTGCCAAAAGCGCTTATACCAGTAATGGTGAGATATGCCGGGCTTGATGAAAGAAAGAAAATAAACTCGGTTACTAAGGAAGAGCGGTCACATCTTGCCCAGGCTTTGAAGTCACTGCAGCTTACGCCGCACTCGTTCAGGCCAATAGATGAGGCTATCATCACATCGGGAGGAGTCAGCGTAAAGGAGATAAATCCCTCGACAATGGAGTCGAAGAAAATTGCAAATCTGTATTTTGCAGGTGAAGTGATTGACTGCGATGCATATACCGGAGGATATAACCTTCAGATAGCTTGGTCGACAGGATATCTTGCCGGAATAAGTGCTGCCGAAAAAAATAACTGAAAGGGTGAATCAAATGGAAGCGGAATACGGGTCAAGGCTGTCTGCAAAGGCGGCAATAAAGCTTGCAATAACGGAAACCCGCGAGGACGAAACAAAGCTTATAAAAGAGTTTGCCTCAGACGGCATTAAAGCGGTTGCAATAGATTTCGGAGCAAATGTTCCGGAGGGAATAACAAAGATTATTGAACGCGCTGTTGTTGCGTCACGAAGAGAAGGGGTGATAAGTCCGACTCATGAGGCGGAGGGCGCTGTTATCGGCGCTGCTCACGAGGCGGTAATGCAGATTGCCGGAAAAGCCATGGGGCTTAATGTGGGTGGAAAGATTGCTATTGCGAGATACGGCACTCACCTGAGTGTATGTGTATTTTTTGCGATAGGTCTTCTCAATCTTAACGATGTTTCAATAGGGCTCGGACACCGTGTTATTTGACGGCATTTATAGTCCTATTGATAAAAAATAGGGAAATATTGTAAATAAGCGATAATAATTATAAAATTTCTTAAAATATATTGACAAGCATTGAAAACAGTGGTAGAATACTTAGATGGAACAGAGATATGTCTGTTTGGGAAAAGTGAATTTGAAAAGCAATCGTCGTCTTTAAAGCGGTGCAGAGATGCCGACAAGATTTTACGATAGCAAGGCTTGTTTTGTGTATAAAATTTTTTATACGCATTTTGTGTGTGCCTTTTGTTCGTGCTCTTGTCGTATGGCGAGAGCATTTTTTTGAATAATAACTTCGGAGGGAAAAATGGAATACATTTTGGAAAAGGCTAATGTCCTTATAAACGGAAAAATTGACAAAAGCGATGTCATAGTAAAACACGGCATGGCTTCTTTTGCCGATTCCTGCGAACCTGTAGGTAAAGTTATTGACGCTTCCGAATTGTTTATATTGCCCGGTCTTATCGATGTGCATGTGCATTTTCGTGAGCCGGGTTTTTCATATAAGGAAACTATAAAAACCGGAACTATGGCGGCGGCAAGGGGAGGCTATACCGATGTTTGCACGATGCCTAACTTAAACCCTGTGCCGGACAGCTTTGAAAATCTTTCAGCTCAGATGGATTTAATAAAAAAAGATGCAGTCATAGGTGTTCATCCGTACTGTTCAATAACTAAGGCTGAGAGCGGAGAAGAGCTTGTAGATTTTGCAAAGCTTTCAGGCAGAGCAATAGCCTTTTCCGATGACGGAAAGGGCGTTCAGAGTGCTGAGCTTATGGAGCGTGCTATGCTTGAGGCAAAAAAAACAGGCAGCATAATAGCCGCTCACTGTGAGGACAACAGCTTGCTTGAAGGCGGGTATATCCATAAGGGTGAGTACGCGGCGGCACACGGGCACAGAGGCATTTCTTCTGAGAGTGAATACCGTCAGATAGAGCGCGATATCGGGATTGCAAAAAAAACAGGCTGCGCATATCATGTATGCCATATTTCCACTGCTGAAAGCGTTGAGCTTATACGGCAGGCTAAAGCGGACGGGGTTGATATAACATGTGAGACGGCTCCGCATTATCTTGTATTTAATGATATGCAGCTTAAGGAAGACGGAAGATTTAAGATGAATCCTCCCATACGCGGCGAACGTGACAGACTTGCGCTTATTGAGGGCATAAAGGATGGCACGATCGACATGATTGCGACAGACCATGCACCGCATTCGGCGGAGGAAAAATCAAGAGGACTTGAAAGGAGCCTTATGGGAGTTGTCGGACTTGAGACGGCGTTCCCTGTGCTGTATACGTATCTTGTAAAGGCCGGTGTTATCAGTCTTGCTAAGCTGACAGAGCTTATGCATTACAATCCGTCGAAGCGGTTTAATATAAATTCTGAGCTAAGCAATGGCAGCTTCGCGGTTTTTGACTTTAACAGTGAATATGATATTGACCCGAAAACATTTTTGTCTAAGGGGAGAGCAACTCCTTTTTCCGGCATGAAGGTGACGGGCGAGTGTGTAATGACTTTTTATAAGGGGGAATTGGTGTGGCACAAAAGTACGATGTAAAAATTGTTCTTGAAAATGGAACAGAATATTACGGTTATAGTTTCGGCGCAAAATGCGAGAGGGTCTGCGAGATAGTTTTCAACACTTCAATGGTTGGTTATCAGGAGATAATTTCCGACCCGTCATATACTTATCAGATGGTTGTTATGACGTATCCTCTTATAGGAAACTACGGCATAACCGATGATGATTACGAGACAAAGACTCCGACTATTGGAGGTCTTATTGTGAGAGAATACAATGATATGCCAAGCAATTTCAGGTATACAAAAACTCTTTCTGAGGTTCTTGAGGAAAACGGAATACCGGGCATTTGCGGAGTTGACACGAGAAAGATAACAAGGGTAATAAGAGATGAGGGCAGCCAGAGGGTGATTATCTGCCCGGCTGACACAAGTCTGTCTGATGCGCTTGAAAAAATAAGACAAACTCCTGTACCGCATGACGCAGTGTCTGTTGTCAGCTGCAAAAAGAGATGGTATTCGAGAACGTCTAACCATGTGTTTAACGTCGTTGCCGTTGATTGCGGAATTAAGCTTAATATCATAAGGAACCTTAATGCAAGAGGGTGCAACGTGACAATAGTCCCATATAACACTACGGCTGAGGAAATTGACTTCATGAAACCTGACGGAATATTTCTGTCAAACGGTCCGGGAGACCCTGAGGATGTTACACCTGTTATAGAAACTATAAAAAAGCTTAGAGGTAAATATCCTATATTCGGAATTTGCCTCGGTCACCAGCTTATAAGCCTTGCTTACGGAGCTAAGACATACAAGCTGAAATTCGGTCACAGAGGCGGAAATCACCCTGTTAAAAATTTGCAAAATGGAAAGATTGAAATTACAAGCCAGAATCACAGCTATGCTGTTGATGCAAAAAGCGTTGAGGGCACTGATCTTGAGGTAACTCATATCAATATCCTTGACAATACAGTTGAAGGTGTTGAGTGCAAAAGAGACAGGATATTCAGTGTACAGTACCATCCTGAGAGCGCTCCAGGACCTGAGGACAGCGGTTATTTGTTCGATAAATTTTTGAATGTTATGAAAGGAGTAGAAAACGATGCCTAAAAGAACTGACTTGAAAAAAATACTTGTTATCGGCTCCGGACCCATAGTGATTGGACAAGCAGCGGAATTTGACTACGCTGGCACGCAGGCATGTCTTGCGCTTAAGGAAGAGGGCTATGAGGTTGTTCTGCTCAATTCTAACCCTGCTACCATAATGACGGATACAACTGTGGCAGATAAAGTGTACATGGAGCCGCTTACTCTTGAATATGCGGCGAAGATACTGAGATATGAAAGGCCTGATGCAATAGTCCCGGGCATAGGCGGACAGACTGGACTTAATCTTGCTATGCAGCTTTCAAAAAAGGGTGTCTTAAACGAGTGTCAGGTGGAGCTACTTGGAACGAGCAGCGAAAGTATAGAATGTGCTGAGGACAGGGAGCTTTTTAAGGAGCTGTGTGAGCGCCTCGGTGAGCCGGTACTGCCTTCAATAATTACCCATTCTATGGAAGAGGGTGTAAAGGCGGCTGAACAGATAGGCTACCCGGTTGTATTAAGGCCCGCATTCACGCTCGGCGGAACGGGCGGCGGCTTTGCAGACAACGAAGAAGAGCTCAGGGAGATAATGAAAAACGCTCTTAAGCTTTCTCCGGTGTCACAGGTTCTTGTAGAAAAAAGCATAAAGGGCTACAAAGAGATAGAATACGAGGTAATGAGAGATAAAAACGACACGGCGATAACGGTATGTAATATGGAAAATATCGATCCTGTCGGAATACACACCGGCGACTCAATTGTCGTTGCTCCGAGCCAGACACTTACAAACAAAGAGTACCATATGCTGAGAAACAGCGCTTTGAAGATAATAAGGGCGCTCAAGATAGAGGGCGGATGCAATGTCCAGTTTGCTCTTGACCCGCAGTCGTTCCAATATTATGTAATAGAGGTAAATCCGAGAGTTTCGCGTTCATCTGCACTGGCGTCAAAGGCGAGCGGGTACCCGATTGCAAGAGTGTCAGCTAAAATTGCAGTGGGCATGACACTTGACGAGATACAGCTTGCAAACACGCCTGCATCGTTTGAGCCGACTCTTGACTATGTTGTTACGAAAATGCCGAGATTCCCGTTTGATAAGTTTTCTCAGGTGTCTAATAAGCTCAGCACACAGATGAAGGCTACCGGTGAGGTGATGAGCGTCGGCAGAACAATAGAGGAAAGTCTGCTCAAGGCTGTACGCTCCCTTGAAATCGGAGTTTGCCATCTTTACATGCCGAAGTTTGATAAGGCAAAGATGAGCATAGACGACCTCCTTCAATATATAGCGGAGGGAACAGATGACAGAATCTACGCTATAGCTCAGCTGATGTGGCTCGGAGTCGACCACAGCCGAATCTGCAACATAACTCAGATTGATATGCTGTTCCTTGACAAAATAAAAAATATCGTTGATTTTGAATACGAGCTTGAAAAATATCCTGAGGATATCGACCTCCTGTACAAGGCAAAAAAGATGGGATTTTCCGATAAGTATATAGCACATCTTTGGCACATGACAGAAGATGATGTATACAATATCCGTGTAAGGGAAAATATGTTCCCTGTTTACAAGATGATTGATTCATGCGCGAGCGAGTTTGAGAGCTATATACCATATTTTTATTCAACATATGAAGATGAGAACGAGTCCGTCGTAAGCGATAAGAAAAAAATAGTTGTTTTAGGATCCGGACCTATAAGAATAGGTCAGGGAGTTGAGTTTGACTATTCAACAGTGCATGCTGTCAAGACTATAAAAGAATACGGCTATGAGGCTATAATTATAAATAACAATCCTGAAACAGTGTCAACGGACTATACAACGAGTGACAAGCTGTATTTTGAGCCGCTGACGACTGAGGACGTAATGAATATTATACATCTTGAAAAACCCATCGGCGTTATTGCGTCACTGGGAGGTCAGACCGCAATAAATCTTGCTGAACCGCTTATGAAACGTGGGGTAAGAATAATTGGTACAGATTCCGAAGCGATAGAAAAAGCTGAAAACCGTGACGCGTTCGAAAAAATCATGGAGGAGCTGGGAATTCCTCAGCCTAACGGTCAGGCGGTAACAAATATAGAAGCCGGCGTAAAAGCAGCGGAGAAAATAGGGTATCCTGTATTGGTTCGCCCGAGCTTCGTTTTGGGCGGACGTGCTATGCAGATAGTATCAAATGAAGATGGCCTTAAAAAGTATTTGAAAACTGCTGTTGAAATAGATGAGGACAAGCCGGTGCTGGTAGATAAGTACATCGAAGGCAAGGAACTTGAGGTTGATGCCGTATGCGATGGAACCAATGTATTTGTACCGGGTATTATGGAGCACGTCGAACGTACGGGCGTTCACTCCGGAGACAGTATAAGCGTTTATCCTACGTTCAGTGTATCTGACAAGTCTAAGCAAACTATGCTTGAATACACAAAGAAGCTAGGTCTCGGGATAGGTATAGTGGGTCTGTTTAACATACAGTTCATAGTTGATAAAAATGAGGATGTATATGTCATCGAGGTAAATCCAAGATCATCGAGAACTGTTCCGTTTTTATCAAAAGCAACTGGTTATCAGCTTGCGGATATAGCGACACTGGTAATTTTGGGAAAGTCTCTAAAAGAGCAAGGCTTAGATATGCTGTATCCAAAAGAAAAGAAACGGTGGTATGTGAAAGCACCGGCATTTTCATTTTCCAAAATAAGAGGACTCGATGCGTACCTTTCACCTGAAATGAAATCTACAGGAGAGGCTATTGGCTACGATAAGAAATTAACAAGGGCACTGTACAAGGCTCTTAAGGCATCGGGTATGAATGTCACAAACTACGGAACGATACTTGTAACTGTTGCTGACAGGGATAAGCCTGAGGCTCTGCCGCTGGTAAGAAGATTCTATAATCTCGGATTCAATATAGAGGCTACTGAGGGAACGGCAAAATTCCTCAAGGAACACGGAATAAGGACAAGAGTTAGAAATAAGCTTAGCAGCGGAAGCGAGGATATCCTGGACTCTATAAGGAAAGGATTTGTGACTTACGTTATAAATACTCGTGATATAAATGAGAGCACGTCAGATACAGACGGATACCTGATAAGAAGGTGTGCCGTTGAAAATAATGTTACAATGTTCACTGCACTTGATACAGTAAGGGTATTGCTGGATGTATTGGAAGAGACGACGTTCTGCATTTCCACGATTGACGCGGAGTAATACAGAAGAAAGGATATAAATATATGTTGATTTCTGACTTTGCTATACTTGAAAATGAACCTTTAGCGAACCTCGTTTACAAAATGGTTCTTGAGGGTGACACCTCACATATTAAAAAGCCCGGTCAGTTTATAAACATAAAGCTTGACGGTCTGTATCTGAGACGACCGATATCGGTGTGTGACTACGACGAAAAAACAGTTAGCATAATCTATAAGATTGTCGGTAAAGGAACGGAGAAAATGTCGCTTATGAGACAGGGTGATACACTTAATGTAATGAGCGGGCTTGGGAACGGTTTTTCTCCCGAGAATTCTCACGGCAGATCGCTTTTAGTTGGCGGTGGGGTAGGCGTTCCGCCTCTTTACCGCCTTGCAAAAGAGCTTGACAACCCGATAGTTGTTTTAGGATTTAACAGCTCAGGCGATGTATTTTATGAGGATGAATTCAGACGTCTTTCAGACAGTGTCTATGTTTCTACAGCTGACGGAAGCTACGGAGTAAAAGGATTTGTTACTGACGCTATAAAAAACATTCCACCGGAGAGTTATACGTATACGTACGCCTGCGGGCCCGAGCCAATGCTCAAAGCGCTTTACAGTACTGTAACAGCAGACGGTGAGTACAGTTTTGAGGAACGCATGGGCTGTGGATTCGGAGCGTGTATGGGATGCAGCTGCAAAACCAAATACGGAAGTAAAAGAATCTGTAAAGATGGCCCTGTGCTCAGAAGGGAGGAAATAATATGGTAGATACAAAAGTGGCTCTTTGCGGAGAAACACTTGACAACCCAGTTATTCCCGCAAGCGGAACATTTGGATTCGGTTATGAATTCGCCGAAATTTATGATATTAACATTCTTGGGACGTTTTCCTTCAAGGGCACGACAAAAGAGCCGCGATTCGGTAACCCGACACCGAGAATAGCAGAGTGCAGAGGCGGACTTATAAATTCGGTCGGACTCCAAAACCCTGGTGTTGATAAGGTTATATCCGAGGAGCTTCCGAAACTCAGAAGCTGCTTCCATAAGAAGGTAATGGCAAACATAAGCGGGTTTTCAAGAGATGATTATGTATACACGTGCTCCCGGATAGATGAGTGTGAACAGGTGGGCTGGATAGAGGTCAATATAAGCTGCCCAAATGTGCATAATGGGGGCATGAGCTTCGGTACTGACTGCAAGAGTGCAGAGGAGATAACAAGAGCAGTTAAGTCGGCTGTAAAAAAGCCTGTTATTATTAAGCTAAGCCCTAATGTAACAGATATTGTCTCCATTGCCAAAGCTTGTGAGGAGGGCGGAGCTGACGGGATAAGTCTCGTAAATACAT
>CALXSX010000015.1 GCA_944391265.1 uncultured Clostridia bacterium
CTGCAAAGGTTTCAATTGACGGAAGCGAGTTGATTTTTCCGGCGCCCACATCTGCGCCGTTACCGTAAACAGAGAACTGCCACCTTACAACGTCTTCATCACACATCGGAACAGTTGACGCACTGACGTTGGGGAACTTGTTGTTAACGGAAAAAACATAGCAGCTTTCATCGGTAAAGTCACCTGCTGAAATAAAGCTCATAGAAGCTCTGTCACCGGCATATCTTCCCGTATAGTCCCAAAGGTACAAAGGAAATTCTATTTGCTTATCTGAATCGTCTTCTGTCTGAACATAAGGGTCATATACTCCTGTCAGCGTGAATCCGCTCTCCGGAGTGCCTGTGTACTTGTAGGGAGTCGTCTTTGACGTTCCATAATACTTTTCGTCAAGCATCTGAATCAGAGCCGTTGACGCTCTTTCATATTTGGGAACGGTGACAAAAATCGGCTCTACTATGAATCTTTCGTTTAAAACAAACTTTTCGACAGTCATACATACTTTAACGCTGCCGCCTCTGTGGTCAATTGAAATCATTTCTTCGGCTGCGCTGTTAAGCGCGGCAAGAACGTCTTCATCAGTTGAAGCGGCAGAAATGTCAGTTAAACCCTGCTCATATGCCTGCTCCAAATCAGCCCAGCCTTCGTCGGTATAGTCAATGCTGTCGTAAAGGCTCTTGAGCTCCGTAAGCTCGTTTTTTGCGCGTGACTGTGATGCGCTGTCAGCTAAAGCAAAAGCTGGTAACATGTGCGCTGCAAGCGCTGCTGCTATTATTGTTGTAACTATTTTTTTCATATTATCAATCCTCATTTAATAAACATTGCATCTCCGAAGGAAAAGAATCTGTACCTTTCACGTACAGCTGTTTTGTATGCATCAAGAATCGTTTCCCTGCCGGCAAATGCGCTAACAAGCATAATAAGAGTCGATTCCGGAAGATGAAAATTCGTAATAAGTCCGTCTATGACGTTCAGCTTAATTCCGGGGTAGATGAAAATGTCTGTCCAGCCGGAAGCTTCTGTCAGCGGAAGTCCGTCTGCACCAGCCGTCTCCAGAACCCTCGTAGCTGTTGTCCCTACCGATATGACTCTTTTTCCGTTCTTTTTTGTTTCATTTACAAGCTCAGCTGTCTCTTTCGGAAGAATGTAAAATTCCGAATGCATTTTGTGGTCTGTTATAACGTCTGCCTTGACCGGTCTGAACGTGCCGAGCCCTACATGAAGCGTTACATACCCTATGTTTACACCTTTATCTTTAAGTGAGCTGAGAAGCTCCTCAGTAAAGTGGAGCCCTGCTGTAGGGGCAGCGGCTGAGCCATTGTGTTTAGCGTAAACTGTCTGGTAGCGCTCCGGATCCTCAAGTTTGTGCTTGATGTAGTGGGGAAGAGGCATTTCTCCGAGCTCATTCAATATATTCTCAAAAACTCCGCTGTATTCAAATCTGACAAGCCTGTTACCGTCGTTTATAATGTCAATAACTTCCGCTTTGAGCCTGCCGTCGCCGAACACGAATCTGTGCCCCGGCTTGGCTCTTTTTCCGGGCTTCAGTATGACTTCCCAGTCAGTAAGGCTTTTCTTGTTTAAAAGAAGAAATTCAATCGGCGAGCCGGTGTCCTCACGCATTCCGTAAAGCCTTGCAGGTATGACGCGCGAATCGTTTAATATCAAAGTGTCGCCGCTTTCAATATAGTCAGCTATATCGTAAAAATGTTTGTGTTCGATTTTCCCGGTCGCCCTGTCGATAACCATGAGCCTGGATGATGCTCTATCCTTAAGAGGCTCCTGAGCTATAAGCTCCTCAGGAAGGTCGTAGTAAAAATCTTTTTTAGTGTACATTTATTTTAATTCTCCCATTGCGCAAGGTCGGCTTTTCGCTTTTCCGTAAGCTCGGTTTTGTCTGATGGTACAGTGACCTTATCAATTGTTTTTATAATTCCGGCAGCTATTCCCTGAGCGACCTTGATTTGATATTCTGAGGTCATCATTTTGGAAAGTTCTCCCTCGTTTGAAATAAATCCGACCTCGACGAGTGCTGCCGGCATAAGTGCAGTTCTTGTTACCAGGTGGTTAGATTCCTTGACACCTCTGTTTTTTGCACCGGTGTTCGCAAGTATCTCATCAAGCAGGCATTTCGCAAGATAGCTGCTCGTAGTTCCGTAATAATTGTCATTATTTATCGGCGCATAGTAAACCTCTGTGCCCGATGCCGATGATACGGTCGCAGCATTGATGTGTATGCTTACAAAAATTGCCGCATCAAGCGCGTTTGCATACTCTGCTCTCTCTGTAAGCGTTGGATATACGTCCGTTTCTCTGGTCATTTCCACATTGTATCCCTTGCTTACTAAAATATCCTTTACTTTTTTCGCTATCGCCAGTGTGAGGTCCTTTTCGTTGACAGTAACTCCTCCGTATGTGCCCGAAGCTCCTCCGTCAGCTCCACCATGACCTGCATCAATAACAATAAGCTTGCCTGAAGAAGGCTGAGATGATGACGGCGGATTTTCCGGCTTTGATGATGGCGGCGGAGTCGCTTCCGGAGGCGTCCCTGTAGTAACACATGTTATTACAATACCGCTGTCAGTTACAGCTGCGTTATACGAAACGACGCTGCCTGCATCAAGCACTATTCTGGATCTGTTATTTTCAAATCCGAGCCTTATGGCAGTGATACCGGCGGTATTTACAGCATAATTCTGTGAAGGCGTTTTCAGTTCACAGCCGGGGACGTCAACTACAAGTCTTACAGGGCTTTCAAGCGTAAAAGACGATATTGACTGAGGCTTTGTATTGGTTTTGGCAGTGACAACTAGTGTGTTTGCACCTGATACTTCGTAGGCAATATCGTATATATACGGCTTTGCTGGGGCTTCAGGAGCGGGCGTCGGAGCTGGCGTAGGCGTCGGAGTGGGCGTCGGAGCCGGACTGGGTGCCGGTGTAGACTGAGGTGGTTCATTTTCAATGTAATCACCGGAAGTAATAACGATCGTGTCGTCCTCAAAGCTTACTTTCATGTTAAGGTTCTCTGAAATAAATCTGACAGGAACCAT
>CALXSX010000016.1 GCA_944391265.1 uncultured Clostridia bacterium
TCGCTTGAAAGGCACTCTGACTTCGTTATAATCTTACCGAGCGTGAGATAGTCACAGCTTCCGTTAAGACTTGCTGCTATGTCAGCAAGCGTTATTCTGAAAAAGTCTGAAAGCATGCCCGTATTTCCGCAAGAGCCTATCTCCTCTTTGTCTACAAGCAGACAAACTGCCGTTTTCTTCGGATTTTCAACATCGAGTATAGCTTTAAGCGCAGTAAACGCGCAGACTCTGTCATCCTGTCCGTAAGCGCCGATAAACGCACCGTCAAGCCCGACATTTTTTGCCTTGAATGCCGGAACTGCTTCAAGCTCAGCGCTTATAAAATCACGCTCTGTTACACCGTATTTTTTATTGAGCAGCTCAAGCACATTTTTTTTGAACCTGTTATCGGCATCCTTATCGGATACCGTAAATCCGCCAAACAAAATATTCAGTGCCTCACCCTCAATGGCCTCGGAAATCTTTTTTGACATCTGATCCTTGGCAAGGTGCGGCAGAAGGTCGGTCACGCAAAATACCGGATCGTCATCGTCTTCACCGATTGATACGGTTTTCTTCTCTCCGTCAGAAGTTATTATAACGCCGTGGAGCGCAAGCGGTATAGTCGTCCATTGATACTTTTTAATGCCGCCGTAATAGTGCGTTTTCAGCATTGCCATATTCGAGCTCTCATACAGCGGATTTTGCTTTAAATCGAGCCGCGGAGAATCAACATGAGCCCCAACAAGGCTTACTCCCTCATCTATCGGCTGCGAGCCGATAACTGCAAGCATTATGTTTTTTGCTCTGTTCAAAGCATAAATCTTATCACCGGGCTTTAGCTCCATACCGCTTTCAAACTTTTTAAACCCTGCTTTTTCCGCAAGCACAACAGCTTCCGAAACACATTCTCTCTCCGTCTTACCTTTGTCGAGAAAATGCCTGTATTCTCCGCAGAGGCTTTCCATTTCTCTCTTTTGTTCACTGCTTATTTCGTCCCATGCAAATTTTGTTGAATAAGTTAATTTATCGTAATTCATGCTATCACTGATCCTTTCAAATGCTATTTTAGCGATTCTATACACTATTATACCACATTCGCTTTTTTTATCAATAATTTTACACAAAATTCGGTATTATTTCTTGATAAGTTCCTGTTAATGTGGTATAATTTATACATTATGGAGATTATAAATAAGGATAATAATATCGTTTTGAAAAATGTCTCCGATTTTGAGCTGTCGCACATATTTGACTGCGGTCAGTGCTTTCGGTTTTCAAAAACGGGAGAAAATACATATACAGGCGTATCCTTTGGAAAAGCGCTGACGATATCAAAAAACGGAGACGATATAGTCCTGCACGGAACATCGTCTGAAGATTTTGAAAACATATGGTATAACTATCTTGATCTGAGTAGAGATTACAGTAAGATAAAGAACCGGCTTTCCGGAGACGGGTGCATGGATAATGCCATCAAAGAAGGCTACGGCATAAGGATATTGAATCAGGATCTTTTTGAGGTCATCATATCCTTTATCATCTCTCAAAGCAACAACATCCCGAGGATAAAAAAAATAATCGAGACTCTTTGCAAGACTGCCGGTGAAAAAATAAACTATGAAGGCAAAACGTACTATTCTTTTCCGTCGCCGGAGGCGATATTGGAATGCGACATATCGCTTCTGCACGCAGGATACAGAGATAAGTACATTACAGGCGCCGCAAAGCTTGTCAAGGACTCTCCGGATTTTCTTGACGAACTGAAGGCGGCAAGCTCGAAAACTGCGAAAAAGATGCTACTTTCAATTTACGGAATCGGCAACAAAGTCGCTGACTGCATTATGCTTTTCGGGCTTGGCAGGACTGACTCTTTCCCCGTAGACGTATGGATGCAGCGGATAATGGAGCAGCTTTATTTCAAGAAAAAATGCACCAAGTCGGAAATATCCGAGTACGCTGCAAAGAAATTCGGAGACCTGGGCGGAATAGCCCAGCAGTATTTGTTTTACTATGCTCTCAATCACAAAAACGAGCTGAATCAGGAGATCGGTAATGGTAAATAAATATTTGCGAGCTGTAGCTTATATCTGCCCGTATTGCTCGGGCATAACAGAGATGAACATCAACATATTCAGCTTTTCAGGAGACAGCGCGGTATATTTAAAATGCAACGATAAAATATGCCGTGAATCAATCGGTATGATAACGCCGCACGATGATAAATACAAGATCTCTTTGCTTTGCCCGCTTTGCGACGAGGTTCACACTTACACCATATCAAAGGCATCGCTTTGGTCGCTCGATTATCTGAGCTTTTCATGTCCTAATTCCGGGATTGATATATTTTTTTCCGGCGAAAGAAAAAGGGTTCTTGACGCTGTTAACGAGAACAACAGAATGCTTGATGAGCTCGCAGATGAATACGAAAGGCGCCAGTCTGAACTATCATTAAAATCACGCATTGTTGATTTGCTCAAGAAAAAATCGCAGCACAATAAAGTACGCTGCAAATGCGGAAGCAGCAATGTCAAGCTTTTTGATTTTCAGGACAAGACATTTATAAGATGCTCTGAGTGCGGCAGAGAATTCAGTATAACAGCTTCGTACGAGGTTGCGGACAAGCTGTCTGATGACAGTACTTTTATTTTTTAACGGTTTTTTACAGTCGGCAGTGCCGGCTTAAAATAAATTATTTTTTAACGGAGGTTTATAATTATGTTAGTTTCAGCTACGGAAATGTTAAAGAAAGCAGTAGAAGGAAAATACGCTGTAGGTCAGTTCAATATCAACAATCTTGAGTGGACAAAGGCTATCTTATCTACCGCAAAAGAAAACAATTCACCTGTTATTCTCGGTGTGTCTGAGGGCGCAGGAAAGTATATGACAGGTTTTAAGACGGTATCAGCTATGGTAAAAGCTATGATAGAAGAGCTAGACGTTAACGTTCCTGTTGCTTTGCACCTTGACCACGGAACATATGAAGGCTGCTACAAATGTATCGAAGCCGGATTTTCTTCAATAATGTTTGACGGCTCACATTACCCAATAGCTGAAAACATAGAAAAAACAAAAGAACTTGTTGATAAAGCTCATGAGAAAGGAATGTCTATCGAAGCTGAGGTCGGCTCAATCGGCGGTGAAGAAGACGGCGTTATCGGCGCAGGAGAGATTGCTGACCCGAATGAATGCAAGATGATTGCTGATCTCGGAATAGATTTCCTCGCTGCTGGCATAGGAAATATTCACGGAAAATATCCGGAGAACTGGAAAGGTCTTGACTTTGACGCTCTTGGAAAAATTAAGGAGCTCATAGGCAATCTCCCGCTCGTTCTTCACGGCGGCACAGGAATACCTGCTGATATGATAAAGACAGCTATATCACTTGGTGTTGCAAAAATAAACGTAAACACAGAGTGCCAGCTTTATTTCCAGGAGGCTACTAGAAAGTATATTGAAGAAGGAAAAGACCTTGTTGGAAAAGGCTTTGAGCCAACGAAGCGGCTCGACCCTGGTGCAGAGGCTATAAAGACTATCATAAAAGAAAAAATGGGACTCTTCGGATCAAT
>CALXSX010000017.1 GCA_944391265.1 uncultured Clostridia bacterium
ACGGCTTCAGATTTCCGCCGTAGAAGCCGCCCTCACAGTATGCGAGCGGGTTCGTGGAGGCTCTCATCTCGCCGAGATAATCGTAAGTCCTGAGGTGGAGATTTCTTATGAGGTTCAGATAGTAGTCGAGCACCTCATAGAAGTCCTTGCTCTCCTGGCGCGACTTCGCGTAAATCATCGGCAGGTGCAGGCTTACCGCACCTATGTTCCAGCGTCCGATGAATACCGGCTGATCGTTTTCGTCGGCAGGTTTCATGCCGCCTCTTTCATACCACGGCGAAAGGAATGCACGGCAGCCCATGGGCGATACGACCTTTTTGTATTTCTTGTACATGGAAGCGACATAGCCTTCGCCTGTGAGCGACAGCCAGTCGGGGTACATAGTTTTTGCCGAGCAGTCAACGCCCGCTTCAAACAGCTCCTCAAGCTCCTTGCCGGGGCCGTGGAGGTTTTCGTCATAAAGGAACACAATTTTCGGGAAAAGCACCGGGCGCTTGTACCCTGCCTTGCCCTGACCGTTCTTTCTTACATCGAGCATGCAAAGCGTTGCCATTTTCGCGAATTTGCCCGTTCCCAGACCTGCCGTCATCGTGATGAACGGGTAGTCGCCTCTGCTTGATGCAACGGTGTTGAACTTGTATTCAAAGCCCTGGAAGCCCTGCTCAAAGTCACGTTTTACGTCCTTTTCAGCTTCTTCCTCTGCACGCTCCCTGCTGACTCCGAGTGCCATGAACTTGTTTACATATTTATTGAAGGTCTTTTCCGCATACGGCTCGAGTATCTCGTCTATGTGCGCCACTGTAAATCCGCCGTACTGCTGGCTTGCCGCGGAAAGCACTATATCGCCTATAACGTCAAAGGCAACGTCGAGTGTTTTTGGCTCGTTGTACCACAGATTCCCCATTTCAAAGCCGCCGGTGAGCACTTTCTCCACGTCAAAGAGGCAACAATTCATCGTGTCGCGCCTTGCCGACATATCGTGGATGTAGATGTATCCGTCACGGCACGCCTGAAGCTCCTCTGTCGTGAGGAAAAACTTTTTATAAAGCTCCTTGTTGAGCTGATTGTAAATAAGGCTTCTCTTTGTCGAAACGAGCGCGCTGTCCGTATTCGAGTTTTCCTTGTCACCAATGTACATTATCGACTGGCTCTTCTGGTACACCTCGTCGAGCATATGCACAAAATCCTGCTTGTAGTTTCTGTAATCGCGGTAGCTTTTCGCGACCTTCGGATTAACTCTGTCGAGAGCGCCTTCGACGATGTTGTGCATCTGCGTTATCGATATTTCCTCCTTGCCGAGCGATCTCGCCTCTTCCTCCACAAATTTGCATATGAACTCCGTTTCAGCTTCTGTGAACTTGATAAGCACTCTGTTCGCCGATTTGTTTACGGCAGTGACAACCTTGCGGATGTCAAAAACTTCCCTTGTTCCGTCTTTTTTTATTACGTACATAATTTTTTTCTATCCTTTCAGAATCTATATGTAGTGTTAATTTTATAATTTTATCACTATATGTAGTGGTCAAAACATATTCTACTACAAAACATGATGTTTGTCAACCAAAATTTTAAAATGCAACATTACTGTAATATTTTATCATGTTTTTTAATTTTTATCAAGACGGAAAACGCAAAAAATATAAATTGAAACTATTTCAATTTGAAAAACATGGCAAAATAACCTAAAAAAAGTTAAAAAATTTAAAAAAAATTTACTAAAAAGCGTTTTACATTTGAAAAAAATATGGTATAATTAAAATGTATCTTTATACGCACTTTTAAAAGGGGGTCTGACTGATGATAAAAAGCATGACAGGCTACGGAAGATATGAGCAGATTGTATCTGGCAAGAAAATTTCTGCCGAAATAAAATCCGTAAACCACAGATATTCGGATTATTCCGTAAAGCTTCCGAGGCATATGCTTTTTTTGGAGGACAAGATTAGGAAAACCGTTTCTCAGTACATATCGAGGGGGAAAATCGATATTTATATAAGTGTGGAGGGCTGCGGCGAGGCGGATAAAAACGTCATTTTAAACGAGGAGCTTGCAGCGGAGTACCTTGCTGCCGTACGCGCGCTCAGGGACAGGTTCGGCCTTGCCGACGATATAACTACTATGAGTCTGTGCCGCTTTTCTGATATTTTCAGGGTGGAGCGCAAAGAAGAGGACGAGGATAAGCTCTGGGAGGATGTGCAGGCGGTGCTTGAGCACGCTCTTTCAGATTTTACGGCTATGCGAAGCCGCGAGGGCGAGAGAATATACAAGGACCTGCGTGCGAGAGTGGATTACATGAGGGAGCTTGCATATGAGGTGGAGAAAAGCTCGCCGCGTATAGTCGAGCAGTATTCAAAGCGCCTTTACGATAAGATAAAGGAGGTCATCGGCGACAGGCAGATTGACGAAGCGAGAGTGCTGACAGAGACGGCTATATTTGCCGACAAGGCTGCGACAAACGAGGAGACGGTTCGCCTTGCAAGCCATTTTGACGAATACTGCGTGATACTTGACTCGGACGAGCCGGCAGGCAGACGCCTCGACTTTCTAACCCAGGAGATAAACCGCGAAATAAACACCATAGGTTCAAAGGCAAACGACCTTGAGGTGTCGAAAATAGTTGTAGCTCTCAAGGCAGAGCTTGAGAAAATGCGTGAGCAGATTCAGAATATCGAGTAGGAGGTGCGGTTTTATGAAGCTTATAAATGTTGGGTTCGGCAACATGGTCTGCGCCGATAAGATAGTTGCGATAGTCGGCTCCGATTCGGCTCCGATAAAGAGGATAATCAGGGAGAGCGAGGACAAGGGCATGCTTATAAACGCCACATACGGCAGACGCACAAGGGCTGTAATAGTAGCCGAGAGCGGGCACGTTATCTTGTCGAGCGTACAGCCTGAGACTATAGTCGGCAGAATAGAAACGGAGGATGAGGAAGATGAATAAAGGCGTACTTTACATTATTTCCGGGCCGAGCGGAACGGGAAAGGGTACCATATGCGCCGAGATAATAGACAGAAGAGACATATATCTGAGCGTTTCCACCACGTCGAGGAACAAGCGCTCCGGGGAGATAGCGGGAGTTACGTACAACTACACAACGCCGGAGGAATTCCGCAAAATGGCGGAGGAGGGCGAGCTTCTCGAATGGGCGGTTTACAACGGAAATTACTACGGCACACCGAGGGCGAGAATAGAACAGCTTCTTGACGAGGGCAAGGACGTGCTTCTTGAGATAGAGCCGCAGGGCGCGCTTAAGGTAAAGGAAAAAATACCTGAAACGGTTTTGATATTTGTCATACCGCCGTCAATAGAGGTGCTCAGGAGCCGCCTTGTTTCAAGAGGACGTGAAACCGAGGAGGAAATAAACGCCAGAATAGACGCTGCAAAATGGGAGTTCATGCAGGCGCCGAAATACAATTACATAGTTGAAAACGACGATTTGGCGCAGTGTGTGTCTGAGGTAATGTCGATAATGGATAACTGCACTGCAAAACGTAAAAAGGTATATAAGCTTTTGATGAGCGAATAATATAAATGGAAGGATTGAGATATAATGATAATCAAACACGGAATAAGTGAGCTTTCAAAAAAGGCAGACAGCAGATACACGCTCGTTATCATGGCGGCAAAGAGAGCGAGAATGCTCGGCGAGAACCCGCCCGAGGACCCGGACGCTGAAGAGAACCCGGTTTCTGAGGCAATTGATGAGATTGCTGACGGCACAGTCCAGTATTGCCGCGGTGAGGAAGGCTTGGATGCAGGCGAGACAGGAGAGGCAGACAGCGTGTTTACGCCGTCAACCGAGCCCAGCTCCGACCTCAATTTAGAGGCGCTCAGATACGAGCTTGAAGCGGCGGAGAGAAGAGCGAAAGAGGAGAAAGAAAAAACGGAGCAGGAAAATTCAGCAGACGATGAACAGTCTGAGCAGTGAGCAAAAGCCCCTTTTTGCCAAGGTCGTAATAACACACAGCTCAAAGGAGCTTGACAGGTTTTTTGAGTACAGGATATTACCCGGTCAGACGATAACGGCAGGCGACGCCGTTATCGTTCCTTTTGGGAAGAAGAACAAGCCGACTCAGGGATATGTGATAGAAGTTTCAGGGCACGCGTCCTTCAATGAGGAGCATCTAAAGCCGATACGTTCGGCGGCACCGATGGGCAGGGCATTTGACAGAAATATGCTTGAGGTAATACGGTTTATGCGCGAAAGGTATATGTGCTCGTATATCGAGGCGATAAGCGCCGTAATACCGCCGGGCGTGTCGGTGCGGTCAAAGGAGTGGATAACGCTTTGCGGCCCTGTCTCCGGGCTTTCGGGGAAAATTGCCGAGATTTGCGAATTCATTTTATCAAAGGGCGGCTGCGCCGAGCTGCGGCAGATTGAGGCGGCCTTAGGCGCCGGTGCGTCAAAGCATGTGAGCGAGCTGATAAAAAGAAATATAGCCGAGAGAACATTCAGCGAAAGGGCGCCGATAAACAAAAAGATTCTTATGGCCGTTGAGCTCGCAGTGAGTGCAGACGCGGCAAGAGAGGCGTCAGAGCAGCTTGCAAAGAGAGCGCCGAAGCAGTCGAGAGCCCTTTCCGTTATGTCGGAAGCGGGATTTCTTTCTCTTGGCGACATTAAAAAAATGGCTGACTGTGACGGTGCGGTAATAACGGCTCTTTGCACTAAGGGCTATCTGAAAAGGACGGTTGCGGCGGCGGACAGAAACCCGAACAACACCTATGTCAAAAGAGACGCAGAAAAAAAGCTGACCGATGAGCAAAGATACGCGGTAAGCGCGTTTGAGCCGTATATAAAATCGAAAAAATACGAGACGTTCCTGCTTCACGGCGTGACAGGAAGCGGCAAAACTGAGGTGTACATGAGCAGCATACGGCGCGTTATTGATATGGGAAGGCAGGCTGTCGTGCTTGTCCCCGAAATATCGCTGACACCGCAGACGGTGGACAGGTTCAGGGCGCGCTTCGGCAGCAGGGTAGCGGTTTTGCACAGCGCGCTTTCCGGCGGAGAGAGGTACGACCAGTGGCGTAAAATCCGCGCCGGAGAGGTCGATATAGTAATCGGGGCGCGCTC
>CALXSX010000018.1 GCA_944391265.1 uncultured Clostridia bacterium
ATCCTTTCTCATAAAATTTGTTTTTCCGGTCTGTTGACCGGCTGAGGATTTTATGTTACAATACGCATAAATAGGGAGCAATGAAACCGATGCGGTAAAACAAAAAATGCCTGATTTTTTTATAATCAAAGCATTTTGAGAGAAGAAAAATATTTAATTTTAGAGTTAATACTGTGTATTGACTATCGGAAACCCTTGATTTTACTGCATTTGCGGGTAAGTCCTGTAAGAACACTCGCACCATGCCGGAGCAAAGTTCGCTTTGCTCCGTTTTTGTTGCCCGAAAATCATTTGCCCTGTTGCCTTGCGAATACTGCGTTTTTAGACTTGGTAGAATAAATTGTTTCAGTGAGGTAATGATATGAAAAAATTATTGATAACTATCGCCGTTTTTTTGCGGCGTTAATCGTTGGGGCTTTTGTGCTCAATTTTTTTCCTGCGTTTGAAAGCTTTCTGCACAAAATCACAGGTTGGAGTTAGTTGGAAAAATGAACATCAAATTAAAGAAAATAATTTTAGCAATATTGATATTTGCGCTTTTGTGGTTTATCATAAGAGCAGGCACATCAACATACGAGAACATGATAAGGTAATTATCGTGAAGATTGATTTTTTTTCTGTATATTGTTACAATTTTGGGAAAATCTATTGAAATTTTGCGGTATATATGATATTATAAAGGGCGTAGTATGAATATTTTGCGAAAGAGAGATGACTGCGTATGCCCATAGGCAAGAAATTTTATGCCGAGATTGGCGGTATGCAAGTTTATGAATATATTTTAACCAATGCTGCCGGGATGAGTGTAAGCATATTGAACCGCGGGGCTATTGTAAAGAATCTTTTTGTAAAGGATAAAAACGGAAAGATGACAGATGTAGTGCTTGGCCATGGTGATGCGTCAGAATATGAAAAGAACCCCGGATACCTCGGTGCGGTGGTTGGAAGATATGCCAATCGCCTTGAAGACGGTGAAATGATTATATGCGGCAAAAAATACAAAGCGGGAATAAACGAGGGCAGAAATAGTCTTCACGGCGGAATTGTCGGATTTGACAAGAAAATGTGGGATGCTGAGCCGTGCGGAAGTGATACCGAGCCGTCACTTAAAATGAAACTTTTTTCACCTGACGGCGAAGAGGGCTTCCCGGGAAACCTGAGTGTTGCGGTAACGTATACGCTTACGGCGAAAAATGCGCTTTCAATACGCTATGAGGCGCAGTGCGATAAAGACACAGTGGTAAATCTTACGAATCACAGCTATTTTAATCTCGGGGGATATGACTCCGGAGCAGTTGATGATAATATCCTGACACTGCCATGCAGCTTTTATACTCCCAACAACAATGAGTGTATGCCGACCGGTGAAATATTGTCGGTAGATGGAACAGCCTTTGACTTCAGAAAGCCGAAAAAGCTTCATGAAGCGTTTGAGTCGGAAGATGAACAGATAAAGATGTTCTGCGGCATAGATCATAATTTCATCATAGACGGAGAGGGTATGAGACTTTGTGCTGCTATGGAAAACCCTGATAACGGCATCACTATGAAGGTGTACACTGATATGCCGGCAATGCAGATTTACACGTGCAACGATGACGAGCTTAAAGGCGGAAAAAATGGCAGCAAATACGGGCTGCATAATGCAGTTTGCTTTGAAACGCAGTATTATCCCAATTCGATGAAATATTCGCATTTCCCGTCTCCTGTTCTAAAAGCCGGCGATAAATACGATTTTACAACATATTTTGAATTTAATATGCAGTAATGTATAACAAAAAAAGTAAAAAAAATATGCCTTGTTTTGAACAATCGTTATGATTTGTTTTTTTTTTTTTTTTAATAAAGTCCATAAATAATATAATAATTAAGCGAACAAGCAGGGTATTTTATTCTTTAAAATCAGCTTGCGCAAGTGTGTTTAAGGCGTAAATTTTCAAATGATGAGTTTTTTCGAAGTATGATAAGTTAGGTTTTATTAAGCATCTGAACTCTCCGGATTCCGGGTGAAAAGAAAAATTTTCCGAAGCGTGAGAGGCCGGAGTTCACAGCTTTTGGCAAATATAATATGAAATGAGGCAGTCTTAAAATGAGCTTTAGTATTATCGGCACAGGAAAGTCGGTCCCTGAGCACATCGTGACAAATGATATGCTCAGCGAGTTCCTGGACACCAGCGATGAATGGATAGTCGAAAGAACAGGCATAAAGGTGCGCCATGTTATGACAAGTGAGACGCTTTTGGATCTTGCAGCAAAGGCTTCTGAAGACGCATTAAAAGATGCAGGAATAACTGCTAAAGACGTTGATATGATAATATGTTCTACTCTTCAGGGAGATTATGTCTCACCTGCGCTTTCCTGTCTCGTAGCTGAAAGCATAGGGTGTGATACTGGCTTTGTTTTCGATATGAATATGGGTTGCAGTGGTTTCATTTTTGCACTTGAGACTGCCGATAGTTTTCTTGAGTGCGGAAGGGCTCGGAGGATACTCATTGTTTGTGCCGAGGCGCTTTCAAGACACATAGACTGGAATGACAGATCGACCTGTGTCCTGTTTGGAGACGGAGCTGGAGCTGTCGTCGTTGAGAAAAGTGATTCCAAAGTTGATTTTATTACGAAGGTTAACGGTTCGTATGAGGAGCTTTATATACCCGGTGAGGAGGGAAATAATCCTTACAAGAGCAAATGCTGTGATGTTAGGTACCTTAAAATGAACGGCAGAGAAATTTTTAAGTTTGCTGTGTCGTCAATAGTCTCCGATGCGAAGGAGCTTTTGGACAAAAACGGTATGACAACAGATGATATATCGTTTTATATCCTGCATCAGGCCAATCTGAGGATTATAAATTCCGCAAGGCAGAGACTTAAGCAGGACGAGGAAAAATTCCCTCATAATGTTGAAACACACGGGAACACGTCTTCTGCATCCATACCGATGCTTCTTGATGATTTGAATAAGAGCGGCAAGCTGAAAAATGGTATGACGCTGATGCTTTCTGCGTTTGGGGCAGGTCTTTCAAGAGGAGCCTGCATCATTAAATGGAGTAAATAATTGCAATAGGCAATTAAAATAAAGCGGATTGTCCGCGTATAAAATGGAGGAAAAAGATATGGTATTTGAAAAAGTTGTAGAATTGTTGTCAGATTACTCAGATGTTGCTGCAGATAGCATTACTGAAGACAGCACGTTCGAGGATCTTGGGCTTGATTCACTTGATACCGTTGAGCTTATAATGGGTATTGAAGATGAATTCGGTGTTACAATTGAAATGAGCAATGAGTTTAAAACGGTCGGATCAGTCGTAAAATATATCGAAGATAATATGGAATGATACTCCGGCACAACAGGGCTGTGAAAAAACCTGACGTTTTTTTGCAGCCCCTTTATACATATTTGGTTAGGTTAGTTTTTTATAAAAATTGTAAAAGGATCGTGATTTAAAGATGATAAAGACGCCTATTTGCGATATGCTTAACATAGAATATCCGATTTTTCAGGGCGGTATGGCATGGGTTGCAAACGCAAAGCTTGCAGCCGCTGTTTCAAACGCAGGCGGTCTTGGAATAATTGCCGCTATGAACAGCAACGGTGAACAGCTCAGAGCGGAGATACAAAAGTGCAAGAAGCTTACAGACAAGCCGTTTGGAGTGAATGTTATGCTCATGAGCCCGTTTGCTGATGAAGCGGCTAAGGTTGTTATTGAGGAAAATATCAGCGTTGTTACAACAGGCGCCGGGAATCCGTCTAAATACATGAAGGATTGGACACAAGCCGGAATAAAGGTAATACCTGTTGTTCCGTCAACCGCTATGGCAAAGCTTGTGGAAAGAGTCGGAGCTTCTGCCGTTATCGCCGAAGGCGGAGAATCCGGAGGTCATATAGGTGAGATTACTACTATGGCGCTCGTTCCTCAGGTAGTGTCGGCGGTTTCAATACCCGTTATTGCCGCCGGAGGTATCGGCGACGGAAGAGGCGTTGCGGCGGCTTTCATGCTTGGAGCGGTTGGAGTGCAGCTCGGTACGCGTTTTCTTGTTGCAGATGAATGCAGTATTCATGAAACATACAAGGAAAAGGTGCTTAAGGCTAAGGACATTGACACTATTACTACGGGAAAGAGGCTCGGTCACCCGGTAAGAAGCATAAAAACACCATTTTCAAGGCGTATGTTCAAATGCGAGTACGACGCAAATGTAAGCGATGAGGAGCTCGAGCAAATGGGAGTAGGCAGCCTCAGAAAGGCTGCGCTTGACGGCGATCTGGAAAACGGTTCCTTTCTGGCAGGGCAGATAGCCGGAATGGTAACGAAGAGACAGTCATGCAGGGAGATTATTACAGAGATTTTCGATGAGGCTGAGGCTGAGCTGAAGGGAGCTTTGAAATGGGTAAAATAGCGTTTGTTTTTGCTGGACAGGGAGCGCAGTACCCGTCAATGGGCAAGGATATTTATGACAGTGTTCCCGAATGCAGATATATATTCGATTCGGCGGAAAAACTTAAAAACGGTATTTGTGACCTTATGTTTAACGGTCCGGCAGAGAAGCTGTCGGTAACGCTGAACACGCAGCCGGCTCTTTTTACTGTTGATTATGCCTGTGCGGAGCTTTTAAGACTCAAGGGAATAGTGCCCGATGCTGTAGCGGGATTTTCGCTCGGTGAGATACCGGCGCTGACATTTTCCGGGGCATTGTCGTTTGATGACGGCATGGCGCTTGTTATGAAGCGCGCCGAGTTTATGCAGGCCGCATCAGAGAGGCATCCCGGGACCATGGCTGCCGTGCTTAAGCTTGAAGATACGGCTGTTGAGAAACTATGTGACGAGATAGGCGGTATATACCCTGTTAATTATAATTGCCCCGAACAGATAGTGTGCGCAGGGGCGGCTGATAAAATAGACGCGCTTGCTGAGGCGGCAGCTGAATGCGGCGGAAGAGCGGTTAAACTTGCAGTAAGCGGAGCGTTTCATTGTCCGTATATGGACGAGGCATCTGAGGCTATGGAAAAATACATAGAGTGTGTTCAGCTGAGGGAATTTTTGTTTCCGGTCTACTCAAATACGACAGCACAGCCGTAT
>CALXSX010000019.1 GCA_944391265.1 uncultured Clostridia bacterium
ATTATACAGCAAAAAGGAGGTTATTGCTATATTTTTATGCAAAAAAAGCAAAAATCTCATAGATATAATGATTTTAAAGCAATTTAAAATAAAAAACGGGGTGTCAATTTGACACTACCTTTTTTTGGGAGGGAGACAACTGCATGAAAAAGAAAAGATGGAATGATTATCTTTGGATAGCCGAGCTTTTGTATTTAGTACTCGGACTTTTCAACATTCTGTTTGCGTGGCTTGGCATGATCTTCTTTACTCTCCCGCTTCTTGTTGCGATTTTCGGCGGAAGCAAGGCATATTGTAACCGTTATTGCGGGAGGGGGCAATTGCTCGCTATACTTGGCGGCAAGCTTAAGATATCTCGAAATGCCGCACCGCCTGCATTTTTGAGAAGCCGATGGTTCAGGTACGGATTTTTGGCATTTTTTATGATAATGTTTTGCCTTATGCTGTTCAATACATACAAGGTGTTTACCGGCGCGCCTCTCAAAGAAACTGTTACACTTTTATGGGTATTCAAGCTGCCCTGGCAGTGGGCTGAAGTCGGTATGGTTTCTCCCTGGTTTGCACAGTTTGCGTTCGGGTTTTTTGGAGTGATGCTGACGTCAACCGTACTTGGACTTTTAACTATGATTTTGTTTCGCCCGAGGTCATGGTGTGTGTATTGCCCGATGGGCACCATGACTCAGGGGATATGTCAGCTGAGAAATTCAGGCAAGCTTAAGGAAAACGGAAAAAGCGGTGATTTCCCTGTAAGCAAACAAAAATTTTTGTAAAAATGAAGCTATTTTTCCAAAGTTAACTGATTACCTACTATCAGGATTTTAAGATTTTTAAACTTAAATACAGTTGACAAGAATTTTAAGTTTTTTATACTTACCGTAGCCTATAGAGACTTATACTGAAAGGAAATCTTCTATGAACATTTTTAAAAATTATGATTTAGATGAATTGAAGCCTCAGTGCATAAGGGAAGCTGCTGAGCTTTCAAGATTGGCAGCGGCTGAAGGAATCGTCATGCTTAAAAATGACGGTGTGCTGCCATTTGACAAGAAAAAAACGCTTTCTATTTTTGGGAGGACTCAGATTGACTATTTAAAGAGTGGCACAGGCTCCGGTGGCCTTGTTAACGTAGAATACGGCGTAAATATTGTTGACGGCCTCAGGGGCAGAATAAATCTTAATGAAAACCTTTTAAACATTTACAAGGATTGGATTTCTCAAAATCCATTTGACAGGGGCAGTGGCTGGGCAAAGGAGCCATGGTCACAAACGGAGATGCCTGTAAGCAACGAGATTTGTGCTGATGCTGCTAAAAAATCCGATTATGCTATTGTCGTAATCGGCAGGCTTTCAGGCGAGGATAGGGACAATTATGCAGGAGAGGGCAGCTATCTTCTCACGGCCGATGAGGAAAAACTTATTGAGACTGTTACAGAGCATTTTTCAAAGGTGTGCGTTGTTTTGAACACAGGAAACACCATCGATATGAAATGGATTTCAAAATATAATGTTCCGTGTGTTCTTCTCTCGTGGCAGGGCGGACAGGAAGGCGGGGCGGCACTTGCTGACGTGCTCCTAGGAGATGTATCCCCCTCAGGGCGGCTGACCGATACTATAGCCGGAGATATTTTGGATTATCCATCTACTGCAAATTTTGGAAGCGAGTCTGAAAACGTGTACAAAGAGGATATATATGTAGGTTACAGGTTTTTTGAAACCTTTGCCAAAGACAAGGTACTCTATCCTTTCGGATTTGGTCTTTCATATTCAAGCTTTAGATATAATTACAGTGCTTATGATGACGGTGACAGGGTAACGGTTAATGTAACCGTTAAGAACGTCGGGGGTTATACGGCAAAAACTGTTGTACAAATATATTATTCATCGCCATGCGGCAAGCTTGGTAACCCGTCGCGGCAGCTTATAGCGTTTAAAAAGACAAAGGCTTTAGCTCCGGGAGAATCAGAGAACGTAAAAATAGAGTTCCTGATAGGCGACATGGCCTCATATGACGATGCTGAAACGTTTTCATATGTGCTCCAGAGTGGTGAATACGTGATTTATGCCGGTGAAAATGTCCGTGATGCGCAAGAGATATATAAAATCAGCCTGCATGAAAAAACCGTAAAGCAGCTGAGACAGGTGCTTGCTCCTGCTGAGAGCTTCAAGAGAATGAAAGCGGCAGATAACGGCTCTGAAACGGCATTGGTTTATGAACATTCTCCTGTCAGAACATACAGTATTGAGGAACGTAAAAAAGAGCATATTGGTGCCAA
Organism: uncultured Clostridia bacterium; assembly: GCA_944391265.1. Lineage (GTDB taxonomy): Bacteria > Bacillota > Clostridia > UBA1381 > UBA1381 > RGIG9115. Next base: position 2,274 of record CALXSX010000019.1, read on the forward strand.
GATACATCAGAGTGGTAACAAGGGAATTTCATTGAAAGATGTTTATAATAAAAAGCGTACGCTTGACGAATTTGTTTTGCAGCTTTCAGAGGAGGAGCTTTGCTGCCTCGTAAGAGGCGAGGGAATGAACAGCCCAAAGGTTACCGCCGGGACGGGGAGCTGCTTCGGCGGAGTTACTGATGAACTGCTCGCATATGGCCTGCCTCCTGTTTGCTGCACTGACGGGCCGTCGGGGATACGCATGGATTCCGGTCAAAAAGCAACATTGATGCCAAATGGAACGTGCCTTGCTTCAACATGGAATGAAGAGCTTGTGGAAGAATTGCTTTCTTATATAGGAATAGAGCTCAGATCAAACGAAGTCGATATTTTGCTCGGACCCGGAGTCAATATACACAGGAATCCGCTAAACGGGAGAAATTTCGAGTATTTTTCTGAAGACCCGCTCCTGTCTGGGAAAATGGCGGCAGCGTTTACAAGAGGTCTCGACAGTGCCGGAGTTGCAGGAACGGTGAAGCATTTTGCGTGTAACTCACAGGAGTTTGGCAGACATACAGAAGATTCGGTCGTTTCAGAGAGGGCGCTTCGTGAGATATATCTGAAACCGTTTGAGATTGCGGTTAAAGAAGGAAAGGCGTCAGCAATTATGACGTCGTATAACTGTCTGAATGGCTTGTATACCGCCTCAAACTACGACCTTACAACATCTGTATTAAGAGATGAATGGGGCTTTGAGGGTATAGTGATGACCGATTGGTGGGCGAATGTTGGCACGAAGGAGATAAATGATAAATCAGGTCTAAGCGCGATGGTAACAGCGCAAAATGACATTTACATGGTGGTTAAGTCATCAAAATATTATGAAGATGACCTTAGAGAATCGCTTGAATCAGGCGCGCTTGACATAGCTTATCTAAGAAACTGTGCAAAAAACATTCTGCGATTTATTCTGTCCTCACCCGCGCTCGGCAGAAAGCCGAAGCAAACAGAAGCTATCGACAGAAGCGCATTTACGGCGGCCGCTGACAGCAAGAACATTGAAGCAGGTAAGGACTATGATTTCGGAGATGCCGATGCGCTTGAGCTTGAATTTATGACATCAGGCTCTGAGCTTGCCCAATATGTAATAAACGTGCTTTCAGACGGAGAAAATCTTACCTGTGCGCTCGCAAAGGCGGCTTTGACGAAGCCTGATACAGTTCTTGTAAGCCTTGCCGGGAGCGATGGTAAAGTTAGATTTGAATTTTCAGACTCATTTACTTATATGAAAGCGACTCCGCTTAGAAAAATGTAAATTATACAAAGCAGGTTTCGGCCTGCTTTGTTTTATTCTAAATAAGCGCATATGTTGACAAAAAATTCCGCTTATGGTATACTTAGTCATGGCGAAAGAGGATTATTTTCCTGCTGCTGGGAAGAATAGAATTTAAAGGAGTGGATTGATATGACATTTGCTGAACTTTATCACAAACTGTTAAGCGATGAGGTTTCTGACATTAAGGAAGAATTTGAGTGCGATCCCAATAATCTCGACTGTTTGCTCAATCCTCATAAATACGCTCCCGTCATAAAAACACAGGCGTGTGACGGCAGCAAGTGCGGTATGCCGTGTATGGCTGAATGTATCTACAGCGCTATAGAACGCACGGATGATGGAAGCATAACAATAAACAAGGATAAATGCGTCGGATGTGCGCATTGTATAGATGCCTGCAAGGAGAAAAAGCTTGAAGCGTCACGTGATGTGCTTCCTGCTCTTAAGGCAATTAAGGATGCAAAAGGTCCCGTTTACGCTATGATAGCGCCTGCTTTTATAGGTCAGTTTTCAAGTGAAGTTACGCCCGGAATGCTCAGAAACGCATTTAAGGCGGCAGGATTCAGCGGCATGGTAGAGGTTGCCCTTTTTGCCGACATTCTTACGCTGAAGGAGGCTCTTGAGTTTGACCGCCATATTGAAAAATCGACAGATTTTCAGCTCACAAGCTGCTGCTGCCCTATGTGGATTGCGATGATAAGGCGCATTTACAATGAGCTTATTCCTCACATGCCGGGTGCAGTCTCGCCCATGGTTGCCTGCGGGAGAGTGATAAAAAAGCTTTACCCGAACGCCCTTACAATATTTATAGGCCCGTGCCTTGCGAAAAAAAGCGAGGCAAGAGAGCCGGACATAGCTGATGCTGTAGATTATGTTCTGACGTTTGAGGAAATTTCAGATGTTTTTGATGCAATGGATATACATCCTGAAGAAATGGAGGACAGCGAAAAAGAACATTCCTCCGGCGCCGGCAGAAAGTATGCGCGGGCGGGAGGAGTAAGTGAGGCGGTGCAGACAACGCTTGCACGTATAAGCCCGGGACGAAAAATAGAGCTTAAGGCATGCAGGGCAGACGGTGTTAAAAACTGTAAAGCCATGATAGATAACATACTAAAAGGAAACCTTGAAGGAAATTTTTTTGAGGGTATGGGCTGCGTTGGTGGCTGCGTTGGGGGTCCTAAGGTCATAATAGACAAAGAGGAGGGAAGAGCGCGCGTTGACGAATACGCGAGCGAGGCTCCGTATGAGGTTCCGGCTGAAAATCCGTATGTGATAGAGCTTTTAAACAGGCTTGGACTCACAACGATTAACGAGCTTCTGGAAAACAGTGACATTTTTGACCGTAAATTTTGAGAAAACTAAGTAATAATTATGTAAACTTGTTTTCCACGATATCCATATGTTTATCCACGAAAATTTCTTAAAAATACAAGGAAATATTAGGAAATCCGTCCGGTTATCCACGATGTGTGGATAACCGGGCTTAAGATATCCACTGACAACACGTTTACATAAATTTTGTTTTACATGAAATTAACAATCTTTTCAATTATGTTTAAAAAACAAAACACAATTATTTGGCAAAGCAGGCAGAAAATACATATCACAGACGTTGCCTGCATGCCTTTAAACGAGAGGTAACCTTAAATGTTTAGAATTTTACAGACAGACGGACTTGCGCGGAGAGGCGAGTTTGAGACGGTGCACGGAATTGTTCAGACACCGGTCTTTCAAAATGTAGGTACTGCCGCGGCAATAAAGGGTGCGGTTTCAACGGCTGATCTCAAGGAGATAGGCTGTCAGATTGAACTTTCAAACACGTATCACCTTCATCTGCGTCCCGGTGACGAGATAATAAAAGAGCTCGGAGGCCTGCACAAGTTTATGAACTGGGACAGACCTATTCTCACGGACAGCGGCGGATTTCAGGTGTTTTCGCTTGCTTCGCTCAGAAAAATAAGCGAGGAGGGCGTAAGCTTCAATTCTCACATCGACGGCAGGCGGATTTTCATGGGCCCGGAGGAGAGTATGCAGATACAGTCAAACCTGGCTTCAACAATAGCTATGGCGTTTGATGAATGTATAGAAAATCCGTCACCTTACGACTATGTAAAAAAATCGGTTGACAGGACATACCGCTGGCTTGAAAGGTGCAAGGCTGAGCTTGACAGACTTAATCTGCTCCACGATACAATAAACAAAAATCAGCTT
>CALXSX010000020.1 GCA_944391265.1 uncultured Clostridia bacterium
CTATAATAAAGAAGTGGCTCTATTCTGACAAGGACATATTTTTAAGAGAGCTCGTGTCAAACGCGTGCGACGCTGTCACGAAAATAAAAAAGCTTGCCGGGATAGGCGAGGCGCAGATAGGCGACGAGAAATTTAAGGTTACAGTTACGGTCGATCCTGAAGCAGGCACGCTGTCGGTAAGCGATAACGGCATAGGAATGACCGCGGAGGAGATAGACAAATACATCAATCAGATAGCGTTCTCCGGCGCAAACGATTTTCTTGAAAAGTATAAAAACGAAAACGATCCTGACGTGATAATAGGTCACTTCGGGCTGGGATTTTACTCGGCGTTCATGGTAGCCGACAAGGTGGAAATTGATTCGCTGTCATACCAAGAGGGAGCAAAGCCTGCCAAATGGGTATGCGAGGGCGGTCTTGAATATGAGATGACAGACGGGACGCGCACGGAGCGAGGCACGACTGTTACGCTTTACCTCAGCGAGGACAGCAGTGAGCTGAAAAACGAGTTTGAGGTTAGGTCCATACTGCGCAAGTACTGCTCATTTTTGCCGGTAGAGGTGTATCTTGAAACTGTGAAAAAGGACGGGCCTGAGGAAAATAAGGACAAGTCCGATGAGAAAAAAGAAGAGCCAAAGCCTATTAACGACACTAACCCGCTGTGGATGAAAAAGCCGTCTGAGTGCACCGATGAGGAATACAAGGAATTTTACACAAAGGTGTTCATGGACTTCAACGAGCCGCTTTTCTGGATACACCTTAATGTTGATTATCCGTTTAACCTCAAGGGAATTTTATACTTCCCGAAAATCAACCGCGATTTTGCGGTAAACGAGGGTCAGATTAAGCTGTTCAACAATCAGGTGTTCGTGGCCGACAACGTAAAAGAGGTTATACCGGAATTCCTGATGCTGCTTAAAGGCGTGATAGACTGTCCCGACCTGCCGCTCAATGTATCGAGGAGCTTTTTGCAAAATGACGGGTACGTTAAAAAGATTGCGGCGCATATAACGAAAAAGGTTGCGGACAAGCTGACCGGAATGTTTAAAAACGAGCGTGAGACATTCAGCAAGTACTGGGACGATATAAACATATTTATCAAATACGGATGCATGCGCGATGAAAAGTTTTACGATAAGGTAAAGGACATTCTCCTGTACAAGACGACGGACGGCGACTATGTAACGCTTGATGAATATATCGGCGGAAATGACAAAAAGGACGTTTACTACACCTCCGACAAGGAGAGGCAGTCGCAGTACATCAATTTGTTCAGGGAGCAGGGGATAAAAGTCCTTGAGCTTACAACGATAATGGACACGCAGTTCATGTCATTTGCGGAAATGAAAAACCAGGGCGTTAAGTTCAAGAGAGTTGACTCCAACGTGTCGGACCTTGCGGAAGGCGAGGAGAAAAACGAGGACGAGTTCAAGGCACTGACAGAGCTTATGAAAAAATCGGTGCCTGATGATGTAAAAGTTGAAGTGCGCGCACTTAAAAATGCCGAAGTTCCGGCGGTTATGCTCCTGGGCGAGGAAAACAGAAGAATGCAGGAAATGTACAGGGCATACGGACAGCAGATGGCGGCTATGGCAGGAATGTTCAAGGACGAGTACACTCTCGTTTTAAACTCGAACAATGAGCTGATCAAAAAGCTGACAGATATGAACCCGGAAGACGCAAAGCTTGTTTCAGACCATATATATGACCTTGCGATGCTTTGCAACAAGCCGCTGCCGGCGGAAAGAATGACTCAGTTTGTCGAAAGAACGAACAAGATAATGGAGAAAATTGCTGAATAATACAGAAGGTCTGTAAAAAACAAAGTTTTTTACAGACCTTCTTTGCTATCGCTCTTTTTCTTATACCGGCATGACTCCAGCACCCAGTCCACGTCCCATATGTCGGGCGTCGACTTATGCTCAAGCTTTAATTTTGACGCGAGCATCTGCGCTATTTTAACGCTGTCCCTACCGTTTACGGTGAAGCTTGCCATATACTTTATCAGCTCATCTGCCACGCTGACGTCGAGCTTTCCGACAGCGCCTTTTATTATTTCCTCCCTCTGCGGCAGCGTCAGAGCGTCAAAATATATCTCAACACATCTTGACCGAAGCGCTTCCGGTATCTCGGACGGCTTTCTCGTCGTCGCGCCTATCAGCCTGAAATCGGCAGGCATTCCGTTTTCAAACACGTCGCGGACATGGCGCGGTATGTTCCTGTTCGACTTTGTATAATACGCGCTTTCATACATTACCCTGCCGTCCTCCAGCACCTTGAGCAGCCTGTTCATCTGCACCGAGGAAAGCTCGCCTATTTCGTCCAAAAACAGCACTCCGCCATGAGCCTTTGATACGGCGCCTTCTTTTATCTGCGGCACACCGGCGCTGCCGTATGCACCTGCACCCTGATAGATAGGGTCATGAACTGAACCCATGAGCGGGTCGGCAATGCCGCGCTCATCGTAATGCGTTGTCGTTGCGTCAAGCTCAATAAACGGAGCGTCCTTTGAAAACGGCGTGTCAGGCGTTGTTTTAACGTATTCCATGACAACCCTTGCCGCGGCTGTCTTTCCCACGCCCGGCGGTCCGTATATTAAGACGTGCTGCGGATTTTTTCCGCCGAGCGCTATCATGAGCGCTTTAATTCCGTCCTCCTGCCCTATCATATCGGAAAGCTGCGCAGGACGCGTCTGCTCTGTGAGCGGCTTTGTCAGAGTATGACGGCGCATAAAATGCAGTCTTTCAAGCTCTTGCTTTGAATCGCGTGCAATCGCGCTGTCATCGCTTTTCTGTCCGACAAGCTGCAAGAGAAAATACAGGCCTATTACTACTGTAAAGAAAAACTGAGTTATATTCATGAGTGTCGTAAACATTGATGACATTCCCTTTCAAGAAAAATATATCCGTATATATTTTTTCTTTAATGGGGAAATATATTATAAGAAATTTTTACCGATACGTGCGAAAATTTCAAAAATGCGCACAGCACATAAAAGCGGACAGGTGAAAAAAACTTTGCCTGTCCGCTTTATAAATCAGCTCGAAATCTCCCCGATATTATCTTTTGAGGAGAACGTCATTTTCATATTTTTTAACCTCATCAAACCATGCCATGCCTACGGGCACGTTCTGGCTCTCGCAGAAGTAATCCCATACATCGCCCATCGGGTATGTTTTAATTTCCTCCTGCATCATCATCAGCTCTGTAAACCTGCGCTCCTCCTGAAGCTGTCTGAGCTTATCGTTAGGTCTGAGCATTGCTGAAAGCAGTGCCTTCTGCATATTTCTCATTCCTATCACCCATGCCGCTATTCTGTTTATTGAAGCGTCAAAGAAATCGAGGGCAAGAAGAACTCTGTCACAGCCGTTTAAGACTATCTCCTTAGCCATTTCCTTTGTTTCGTCGTCAAGCAAAACAACATGGTCGCTGTCCCATCTTACGCCTCTTGTCACATGAAGAGCCATTTTGTCCGAAAACAGAAGCATTGACGAAATCTTGTCAGACACCATCTCTGTCGGGTGATAATGGCCGTTGTCCAAAAGACACAGGATATTGTTTTTAGCGGCATAGTTCATGTAAAATTCATGAGAGCCTACCGTGTAGCTTTCAAGGCCGATACCGAACACCTTTGACTCGACGGCAACGTAAACAAGCGACTTGTCATAATCTGTCGCAAGTATTTCATCAAGCGACTTCTTAAGCCTTGCCCTCGGCGCTGTCCTGTCTGCCGGTATATCCTTAAACCCGTCAGGTATCCATATGTTTACAAGGCTCGGTTTGCCGAGCTCCTTTGCAAAGTACTCCGCTATTTTCAGCGACGCCTGTCCGTGGCGCACCCAGAATTTTCTTATTTCCTCGTCTTCGCTTGAAAGCGTTGCGTTTTGCGCCTTTGGATGTGAGAAGTATGTAGGATTAAAATCAAGGCCCAGACCTCTCTCCTTCGCAAACTCAACCCACGGCGCGAAATGCTCAGGCAATATCTCGTCCCTGTCAACCTTTTTGCCGTTTGTAACAGCGTAAGACGCGTGAATATTTATCCTGTGCGTTCCCGGAATGAGCGACAGCGCCTTGTCGATGTCCGCCATCAGCTCCTCCGGCGTGCGCGCCTTGCCGGGGTAATTTCCCGTAGCCTGAATTCCACCGGAAAGAGAGCCGGCATTTTCAAAGCCCTGAACGTCGTCTCCCTGCCAGCAGTGCATGGAAATCGGCAGCTTTTTGAGCTGCTCAATAGCCGCGTCTGTATCAACGCCTATCTGCGCATATTTCTTTTTGGCAGATTCATATCTTTCGCTTATCATTTCAAGTAACACCTCTTGCCTTTCATTATTATCGGCGGCAACAGCTTCAAATGCCGCCCCACGCTTTTATTATACCACACAGGCACTGCAAGCAAATGTCGTGATTTGATAAAAATGTGTCCTTATTTGCAAAAATGTATCACTGACTGAGCCTGTACTGCTTAGGTGTTACCCCGAATTTTTCCTTAAAAATCCTGTAAAAATAGCTCCTGTTTTCATAGCCGACCGCCGCGGCTACTGACGCTATATCGGTTTTTGTATGACTTAAAAGATACGACGCCTGATACAGCCGCTTTGTTTTCACAAGCTCATTGTATGTTGCACCGGTGTACTGCTTTATAAGCCGGCTCATTATGAAAACCGTCTGATTCAGCTCTGACGCAAGCTGTGAAAGCGATGCGTCCGCATAGTTTTTCTCTATGTAGTCGAGAGCGTGAAGTACGAGCTTTTTGTCATAATCAGATTTTGAGTTTTTTATTGAGCCGGTGTTGTTCATAAGCTGCAAAAACAGCAGGCTCATCGTGCTTTCAAGTATATGCCTTCCGAAAAGCTGCGGCTTTATCAGGGTGAAAAGCATGTTTTCCACAAGGTTCTGTATCGGCACGACGTCTGCTACCTTATAGTGCAGGTAGCTTGAAAAATCGTTTCCCTTTGTAAGGCAATCGGTCAGGAACTCGCCGAGCACGCTTTCACCGGCGAGCAGTGACAGGTTTGACGAAAAGAATTCGGGCAGGATTATGAAGTTCACAGCAATATCCTCCGCGCCTGCCGGCATTATCTCCTGCACACTGCTCTGGCTGAGCAGAAGTATTTCGCCCTCGCCGAGCTCCACCGTTTTACCGTTTACGATATGCGTAGTTTTTCCGCGGCACATATAAACCATCTCTATATAATTATGCCTGTGCTTCGGGAATCTGACAAACCTCGTGTGCGGGCGCAGCTGAATGAGCTTGCCTTTTTCAAGTAGCTTGGCGCTGTCTACGACGAACTCGCCGCTGCCGGTATAAATGCCCCTGTCTATCGAGCCGGCTCCGTTTTCCGTAACGCGTTTCTCCTCCTCCGTCACCTCTGAAAGAGCAGACAGTATTTCCCCGCTTATCACTTTCCTCAAAGCCCCCTTCCGAAAAAGCCTCTGAAATCAAAAAAAGGGACGCCGCAATCCGGCTCCCTTCTCATACAGCTTTTATTATTCTGCAAAATTGGACTCTATCAACTCAACAAGGCTATTTGCGGCAGCCTCCTCATCGGAGCCGTCAGCAAGAATGTTGACCGAAGTACCCTTTGTTATACCGAGTGACAGCACGCCGAGCAAACTCTTTGCGTTTACCTTTCTTGCGTCCTTTTCTATCCAGATGCTTGACTTAAATTCATTTGCTCTCTGTATGAAAAATGTTGCAGGTCTTGCATGTAATCCCACTTGATTTTTAACTACAACCTTTTTAGAAAACATAATTCTCCTATGCCCCCCTAAATAATTAAACTAAAACATGTCCTTGCACAACAAATTTTAATCGGCCAATATATCAGATATAGATATAGGATACTACATATTGACCAATTCGTCAACTGTTTTTTTATGCCGCTAAAAATTTTTAGCAAACAAGACGAATTTAAATTTATGTACGCTATTTTTTTTCGTTGTTTTTGCCAAGCTTGACCTTATAGCCGTCACTGAGCTTTTCACGCACCATTTTGTCTATCATATTTGTAAATTCCGGATTCTCTTTCATGTACTTGCGGACGTTATCGCGCCCCTGACCAATCTTTTCGCCCTCATAGCTGAACCATGCGCCGCTCTTTTTTATTATGTCCATAGCCACTGCAACATCGAGAATATTTCCCTCCTTGGAAATCCCCTCTCCGTACATAATATCAAACTCCGCTTCTTTAAACGGCGGCGCCACCTTGTTCTTAACGACCTTCACCCTCGTTTTGTTTCCTATGAGCTCTGTGCCGTTCTTGATTGCCTCAGACTTTCTGACATCAAGCCGAACTGATGCAAAATACTTAAGTGCGCGGCCGCCCGGCGTCGTCTCGGGATTTCCGTAAACTATGCCTACTTTTTCGCGCAGCTGATTTATAAATATGACAGATGTCCCCGTCTTAGCGGTTATTCCGGTGAGCTTGCGGAGAGCCTGAGACATGAGTCTTGCCAAAAGCCCCACGTGCGAATCTCCCATCTCGCCGTCAATCTCGGCTTTGGGAACGAGCGCTGCTACAGAGTCTATTACGATAACATCTATCGCACCGCTTCTGACTAAAGCCTCCGCTATTTCAAGAGCCTGCTCGCCCGTATCCGGCTGTGCTACTATGAGGTTGTCTATATCTACGCCGAGGTTTTTCGCATAAACGGGGTCGAGCGCGTGCTCTGCATCGATAAACGCCGCATCTCCTCCCGCCTTTTGCGCCTCTGCGACAACATGAAGCGCCACAGTCGTTTTACCGGACGACTCCGGGCCGAATATCTCTATGACCCTGCCCTTCGGTATTCCGCCTACGCCGAGAGCTATATCAAGCGTGAGCGAGCCTGTAGGTATAGCGTCAACCGTAACTGCCGGAGCTTCACCGAGCTTCATGATACTCCCGGCTCCGTAGTCTTTCCTTATGCCGGCGATTGCGCCCTCAATAGCCTTCGCCTTTTCAGGGCTGCGCCGGGGTGCCTGCTGCTCCTTTTCTTCTTTATCCATTTACTATTGTTCCTTTCAGTACTTATCATTCATACTTATATTATACTATAACCGCACAAAAAAAGCAAGTGCTTTATATAATTTTTTTCAGTCAACCGAAAAAATCAGCAAACCGTCTCCGCCCTCCGACCTGTAGAAAGCTCTGTCTGCTGTTACAATATTTGAAACACCGCGCGACTGGCCGAATACCAAATCCTCCCCAAAAAGCGGATATTCAAGACCTTCGGTATATATTTTTTCTATCCTTTCACTGATTGGAACAAGTGAGACGGTTTTGCCGCGCATATTTTTTATTTCAAAAAAGCCGCGGTAGTAATAAACCGTGTTGTTGCCGTCTAAAAGACAACCTTTTATGCCGCTGTTATATATCAGTCTCAGAAGACTGATGTTCGTAAGCGTATGGTCAAGTCTCGTGCCTGTGAAGCCGAGAAGAACTATTTCGGACGGGTTCATGGACACAGCGTGCCTTACGGCAAGCTCTCCGTCCGTAAAATCCTTTCTTGCAGGGTAGACGAGCTTGTTTTTTTCGCACGTGAGGTCAGATTTCACGGAATCCATGTCGCCTATTATCAAATCGGCCTTTATCCCATTTGCTTTGGCGCTGTCATAGCCGCTGTCGGCGCATATGACAAAATCTTCGCTTCCTGCCGCCGCGAGCGGAAAGAAGCTGCCTCCGCCTATTACGATAACTCTCATCTGCCGCTCACCTGCCCGCAAAGCGAAAGCAAACGCTTGGTATTAGCTTTCACGTCTCCGCCGAAAACAGCCGTTCCGGCAACAATTATATTCGCGCCGAGCCCATGTACCGATTTTATATTGCTCTCGTTTATTCCCCCGTCAACCTGTATATTAAAATCATTGCCCGCATATTCCCTGAGCGCTTTTATCTTTTCATCAACACAGCTTATGTATTTTTGTCCACCGTAGCCCGGAAAAACGCTCATCACAAGCACCATGTCAACCTTGCCGACATACTTAAAAACACTCTCCACACTCGTATCAGGGTTTATGGCGATGGCAGGCTTTGCGCCGAGCGACCTTATCAGTTCTATACAGCCATCAGGATCGCTCACGCTTTCAAGGTGGAAAGTTATTCCGTTTGCTCCGGCACTGACAAACGGCTCGACGTACTTTTCCGTGTTTTCAATCATGAGGTGGACGTCAAGAAACTGGTTCGTTACAGGTCTCACGCTTTTGACTACCCCCGGGCCGAAGCTGAGGTTCGGCACGAAGTGGCCGTCCATAATGTCTATGTGAAGCCACTTAGCGCCGCCGTTTTCTGTCATATTTATCTGCTCGCCGAGCCTTGAAAAATCAGCCGCAAGTATCGATGGTGCAAGTATCATTTCATTCTCCATTCTGCCGCCGGGCGGCACAAGTCAATAAATCAAAGCAGCACAACTGCACTGCTTATTTTATTTTTTCACTTATTGAGTCAGCCATCTCATTAACAACGCTCATGTCAGCGCCGTATGACGTTATTTTTATGCCAACATCCCCGGTAAAAACATATTCCGTGCTTTCGTCGGGCTCGCTTTCTTTCATCTCGCCGCACATTGATTTGGACACTAAAACGCTTATCCTCTCGTCCTCTCCGCCGGCGAACTCAACAGTGCAGCTGTCATGTACCGCGCCGTCAGCGCCGGTGGCTATCTCAGCGTCTATGAAAAGCGTTTCAAAGCCCTCAGGCGCCTCTATTACAGAAGTAACATCAAGCCCCACATATTCGGAGTATTCTTCCACGGAAACAAAGCCGCCCACGCTGTAGGCTGCCGCCGAAGCTCCCGATGCCTCGCGCACCGATGTCGGCTTATCGTCCGAGGATTCATCCTGCACTGCCGCATTTTCAGGCTCTGACGTCTGAGCAGGCTGAGCCTCCGAATCAGCCGTATCGTAGGCAGTATCTGCCTGAACTGATGATTCTTCTGCCTTGACCGGCTCATTGTCCGGCTGCTCAGCTGCCGGTTCATACGTCTGTGCCGTCACAGGCGCTGTGCTTCTCTCGGCCGGCTTTGCCGCCGGTACCGATTTCTTTGCCGGCACGGCAGACGGCTTTGCCGCATCAGGCGCAGCGTATGCATTTGCCTCCGGCTGAGGCGTCTGAGCAGCCGCTTCGATTGTCGCTGCCGGGCTCTCAGTCTGTACCGGCGCGCTTGCCTGTGGCAGTACGTCAACAGCTGACGTCTGCTCTGTCTGTGGCTTTTCCATCAGCTTCGGAATTGCCGCGGAGCTTCCTATCAGTATCACCACTGCCGCCGCCGCGGCATAATATGTATTTATATGCTGATGCTTCTTTTTGCCTGAAAATGCATTTTCTATGGTTTTGTTCAGCAGTTCTTCGCTCGGTGTGATATCGTCATTAGCTTCTTTATAAAGCTTTCTAAACAAAATCATACCCTCCCTTCAACTTTGCTTTGAGCAGCTCTCGCGCTCTGTGAAGCTGGGATTTTACGGTGGATTCTTTTTGGTTAAGACACCTGGATATTTCCGCTATCGACATATCCTCGTAGTAAAAAAGGTGCACTACCGCACGGTATTTCTGAGGCAGCTCAAGCGTTGCGTAATAAACATCGCCCTTTTCCGGAGTTTCAAAAACAATATCGTCCGCCAGAGCCTCCGTACGCTTAAACCACGTGTTTGTAAACACGTTTTTACTGCAGTTTATCGCAACGCGCAGGAGCCATGCCTTTAGGTGCTCCTCGCTTTCAAAGTCTCTGTCATTTTGAACGTATCTCAGAAAAACCTCCTGCACGACGTCATCCGCGTTATCGTGGCTTTTGGTCTGGTTAAGAGCCAGCTTATACACCATAGAGAAGTATTTTTTTATCATGCTCTCCTTATATTCTCGCGATTTCGGATCGGCCACCGATTCTCCCCCTCTCACTTATAATACTTTTTAAAAGGTCAAAAGGTTGCTTTGCATCAGTAATTTTTTTTGCTTTTTAAAATTTCGTACATTTCGCAGTAGCTGTCATATCGTGATTTTGCTATTTTCCCCGCTTCAAGCGCCGCTCTTACAGCACAGCCCGTTTCCTTTATGTGCGAGCAGCCACGGAACCGGCAGCCGCCTGCCAGGGCGCGGATCTCCGGAAAATATCCACCGAGCTCCTCAGCATTTATATCCAATATCTCAAAAGAGCTGAATCCGGGCGTATCGAAAACAAAGCCGCCGCTCACCGGCAGAAGCTCAACGTGTCTCGTTGTGTGCCTGCCCCTTGCAGTTTTCCGGCTGAGTCCCCCTGTCTCCATATCAGCGCCGGTGATAATGTTCAGTATGCTCGATTTCCCCACTCCGGAAAGACCGCAAAATGCCGTCACCTTACCTTTTAATATGTCGTACAGGCTGTCTAAATTTTCACCCTTTTCCGCTGACACTGCTACTGCCATGTAGCCTGCCCCGCCGTATATGTCAGTTAGTGTATCAGCAGAGGCTATATCTGTCTTGTTCACACATATGACCGCTTCAACACCACACACCTCCGCCTGGACAAGCATTTTATCAATAAGTGTCAGATTGGGGTCGGGCGAAGCCGCAGCCGCTACTATGACGAGCGTATCAACATTTGCCACAGGCGGTCTTACAAGACAGTTCTTCCGCTCCTCTATCTCGGCAATGCTTGCCGAACCGGAACCGACTTTTATTTTCACATGGTCTCCGACAGTAGGCGTAATCCCGTTTTTCCGGAATACGCCCCTCGCCTTGCATTCATAAACCTCGCCGCCGGAGAGAACATAGTAAAATCCGCCTATACCCTTTGTTATTATACCATCAAGCATGACAGCGCCTTCCCGTTTATTCATCAAAATTTACGTT